>CANCCE010000042.1 GCA_947374505.1 Comamonadaceae bacterium
GTGATGATTTCTTCATTGACGGAGAAGGGCGCTTTGGCCACTTTTGAGGCCTTGAACCTAGGTGCCGTCGATTATGTGGTGAAGCCTGGTGGCACGATCTCACTGTCGATTGATTCGATTCGTGAGATGGTTATCAGCAAAGTTCGGATTGCGGCCAATGCAAAACTTAAACCATTTCGCAAGTCAGTGCCAGTGGCATTGCCTTCGCCTGCCTCTGCTGTCAGTCCAGCTCCGCGCCTCGCTCGGGCACCTGTGGCGAGTCGGGTGGCGGGCAGTTCTGGCTTGGTGTTGATCGGTGTTTCTACCGGTGGGCCCCGTACCCTAGAGATGATTTTGCCCAAGTTACCCGCTAACTTCCCATGGCCGGTCTTGGTGGCCCAGCACATGCCGGCGAGTTTCACGCTGTCGTTTGCGCAGCGCATGAATGGAATGTGCGCCATGAACGTGGTCGAGGCGAATCGCCCCATGACTTTAGAGCCCGGCACGATCTACATCGGCAAAGGCGGGGCGGACATGCAGGTTGTGCCGCGTGCCGGCAAGCTCAGCGTCTTGGCCAAGCCGGAGACGGCTGAATTTCTGTGGCATCCGTCGGTCGAGCTGCTGGGACGCTCGGTGATGGAACACGTGCCGGCCGCCAATGTGCTGGGCGTCATGCTGACCGGCATGGGCTGTGACGGCGCAGACGCTTTCACGGCCATTAAAAAACGCGGTGGCCGCACTATCGCAGAGTCAGAAGACTCCTGCGTGGTGTTCGGCATGCCTGCTGAATTGATCAAACAAGGTGGCGCCACCATCACCTTGCACGCCGACAAAATCGCAGCCCAAATCAACGCCTGGGTTGAATCTTGAAACGGAGATAAATATGGCCTTTGTAAAAAAATCAACACAGCCCGCTAGTGGGCAAACGCTGTCCACCTCGGCGAGCACACCAGCAGAGCTCATTGCTCAATTGTCAGATGCAGACCCGCTGACCAGACGCTGGGCTGCGCGCGATTTATTGCTTCACCCGGAGGCCGCTTCCTCACTGGTGTCGCAACTCCAGTCTGAACCTGACCTCTCCGTTCGAGAAGTCATCTTGACCAGCCTGACCCGCATGGGTGGCGCTGTAGCGGTGGCCGGATTGGTGCAGTGTTTGCGCAGCGAAGATGCGCACTTGCGCAACGAAGCCATTGAGGCCATGAAGGCCTTGCCGGTGGAGGTTGCGCCGATCATGGGCGCGCTGCTGGTAGACGAAGACCCAGATGTTCGCATCATGGCGGTGAATATTTTGGAATCTCTGCGGCATCCGCAGGTCGAGGCGTGGTTGCTAGCCGTGATTGACAACGACTTGGTGGTCAATGTTTGCGGCACTGCGGTTGACTTGTTGGGGGAGGTCGGTTCTGCGGCATCACAAGAATCGTTGCGGCGTCTGAAGCAGCGTTTCCTAGATGAACCCTATATTCAGTTCGCCACAGACTTGGCTCTGAAGCGCATCGGGAAGGCCTGAGCAACATGGCCAAAATCAGCATCAACGAAGACGACTTCCAGAAGTTTCAAGAGTACTTCTACCGTAAAACCGGCATCCAGTTCGACACTTCTAAGCGCTACTTTGTCGACAAGCGGCTGGTCGAGCGGATCGAGGCCACGGGTCACGATAATTTTCGCAGCTACTTTGCCATGCTCAGGTTCCAAGCCTCCGGCATGGAGCTGCAGCTGCTGGTCAATTCAATGACCATCAATGAAACCTACTTCTTTCGCGAAGAGTACCAGTTTCATTGCCTCGTCAATTCCATCTTGCCCGAGATCGTGGCCAAGAAAAAAGACAACGACCCGATCCGCATCTGGGTTATTCCGTCGTCTTCTGGTGAAGAGCCTTACTCGATTGCAATGTGCTTGATCGAGCGTTGGTCCGGTATCAACAAATGGGATGTCGAGATCATTTCTTCTGACATTGACACCAAAATTTTGAAACAAGCCGAAGCCGGTTTGTACTCAGAGCGCTCAGTGAAGCATGTGCCAAAACCGTACATGAACAAATATTTTCGGCATTCTTCGCGCGGCTATCAGCTCAACGACGACATGCGCAGTGCGGTTGAATTCACCCGCGTCAATTTAATGGATGTCGCTGAAACGCGGGCGTACCGAAATTTCGACGTCATTTTTTGCCGTAATTTGCTAATTTATTTTGATGATATTTCGCGTAAGCAAGCGGTTGAAACTTTTTATGACGCGCTGTGTCCCGGCGGCTTTATTTGCCTCGGACATTCGGAATCGATGAGTCGAATTTCCTCCCTCTACAAGATACGCAAGTTTCCAGAGGCGATCGTTTATCAAAAACCCGGGGACGGAAAATGAAACATATTTTGATCGTGGACGACGCGGCAACGGTCCGCATGTACCACCGCACCATTTTGGAAGCGGCCGGCTACCAAGTGGATGTCGCCATCAACGGCGTTGAAGCCCTTGAAAAAGCACTCAACACGTCTTACGACTTGTATCTGGTCGACGTCAACATGCCGATATTGGATGGTTATTCCTTTATTCGGGAGTTGCGTAGCCACGCTGACATTGCGCAAGCACCCGCCGTCATGGTCTCGACCGAAGCCAAACCGAGCGACCAGGACAAAGCCATCGAGGTCGGTGCCAATCTGTACATCATCAAGCCAGCCCGGCCCGACCACTTGTTGAGTTACGTCCGCCTCTTGCTGGGGGAGTCGGCTACATGACGGAATTACTTCAGCAGTTCTTGTCAGAAGCGCGGGATTTTCTGGAAAGCATCAGTGAGAAATTGCTGCAGCTAGAGCACGCCCCGGATGATGCCGAACTGATGGGTGAGTTGTTCCGATTGGTGCACACCCTGAAAGGCAACTCAGGCCTGTTTGACTTTCCGGAAATGTCCCGCGTCTTGCATGCCGCTGAAGACCTGATGGTGGTCGTGCGCGACGGTGAGCTTGCGTACAGTCAGATCCTGGCTGACCGCTTGCTGGACGCTATGGATTTTGTCAGTCAGCTGCTCGATGAAATCGAGTCGACAGGCAGCAACAGTGCCGAGCATGCCGGCACTTCGGCCCAATTGGCGCAAGCCTTGCGGCTATTGATAGGCAGCACCGACAGCGCTGCAAGTCTTGTTGCAGAGGCTGATTTGGCTGCACCGGACGCGGCCAGCGCCGCTCCAGAACCCGCGGCTAGCTTGGCCATTAACGTGTCCTTGGCAGCAATGCCTGAAGCGTTGCGCATGGCTTGCTACGTCCAAGCGCATGCAGTCGACACCGCGCCCCTGCGCTGGCTACGCTACACCCCGGAAGCTGAGTGTTTCTTCAAAGGGGAAGACCCGTTTTTTCAGGTCCGACAGGCCCCTAAGGTGCTGTGGCAACGCGTCACGCCGCTAGCGGATTGGCCGGCGCTGCCGGCGATGGATGCTTACCATTGCAGTTTGGTGTTTGAGATCCTCACGAGTGCCTCGCAAGCTGAGCTCGAACTGCATTTTCGCTACGTCCCGGAGCAGATCACCAGCTGTGTGGTCAGTCCGATGGCCCTGGCGTTGCCCGTCGGTGACGAAAATGGCGGCCCCGTCTACGAAGATTTTGTGACCGATGCCTTGGCCCATCTAAAGAGCGGTGATTTGTCGACCTTGGCGCGGGCGGCACGCTCGATGCTGGAGTTGTCGTCAGCGGGCTTGTGGTTGGCCTCGGCTTTGCGCTGGTTGCTCTTGATCATCGCCCATGAGCCCAACAACCGGCAGGCATTGCAAGCCGTGATTGAGTCCTTGCGGACCTTTGATGCGCCGGTTCTCAAGCCCTCAGCGGTTCAAATCCCCGCTGTGGCTTTGGCAGTTGCGCCAATGGCTCCGGTTGCGACTTCGATTGTTGCGGCTCCTGTCGATATGGCCATGTCTTTGGCCGACAGCGTCATCGCAGCACAGCTGCAGGTGCTCAGCCATTCAGACAAACTGCCTTGGCTGGCAGGCAGGGTCAAGTCGGTAGTCTCCACCTTGAGCGCTTGCTACCGCAGCAGCGGCCGTTCAGAGATAGTCATCGGGCTGGATGCCGCCATGGCGCAAGCCTTGGCCGAGGCTGATGCAGCACCCTTGGTGGCATGGGTCAAGCAGATCCAGAGCGGCGTTAACAACGCTGCACCAGAGGCGCCTGCGCTTGTTGCGGTCCCAGTTGCACGTGTCGCTGTCGTTGCACCCGCCACACCCGTTGAGGTCGAGGGTCGCTTGTCACGCCGCAACGACGAGACCATTGGCGCACCAAAAACACTCAAGGTGGATCAAGAGAAGATTGACCGCCTGATGAATTTGATCGGTGAGATGGTGGTCGCTAAAAACGGCTTGCCCTACCTCGCCAGTCGGGCTGAAAGCGTTTTTGGTGTGCGCGAGTTGTCGCGTGAGATCAAGACCCAATACGCCGTCATCAACCGCATCGCGGAGGAAATGCAAGACGCCATCATGCAAGTGCGCATGTTGCCGGTGTCCTTTGTCTTTCAACGCTTTCCGCGGCTGGTGCGTGACATCTCCAGAAAGCTCGACAAAGAAGTCAATCTTGTTTTAGAAGGCGAAGACACCGAGGCTGACAAAAACATCATTGAGTCACTGGCTGACCCCTTGATTCACATTGTTCGCAACAGTCTGGACCACGGCTTAGAGCTGCCCGAAGTTCGGCGCGCTGCCGGCAAACCCGCCGCTGGTCAATTGCTGATTCGCGCGACGCAAGAAGCTGGCCGAGTGATCATCGACATCATCGACGACGGCAAAGGCATTGACCCCGAGGTGATCAAGCGCAAAGCCTATGGCAAGGGCTTGATTGATGAAGCTGAACTGGAGCGCATGACCGACCAAGAGGCCATCAACCTGGTCTTTGCCGCAGGCTTTTCAACCGTCGACGTGGTTTCAGATTTGTCTGGCCGCGGTGTTGGTATGGATGTCGTTCGCTCCGCTGTTGAGCGTGTCAATGGCACGGTGTCGCTGGAAAGCACGCTGGGGCAGGGGACGCGCTTGCGACTCTCCTTGCCGCTGTCGATGGCGGTGACCAACGTCATGATCATTGAATCAAACCAGCAGATTTTTGGCGTGCCGATGGACATGGTGGTCGAAACAGTGCGCATCCCGAAGACCTCGATCCACGCCATTAAAAATCACCAGACAGCGGTGCTGCGCGGCCAAATCGTGCCGCTGTGCTCGCTCAACGAATTGCTCGCCACCGGTCAAGCGCAACGCAGCAACGATGAGGACGAACTGGCTACGCTGGTGGTGCGCATCAAGGGTGAAAACGTCGGCATCGTGGTGGATGAATTTCGGGAAGTTGTTGACGTCATTCTCAAGCCGATGTCGGGCATCTTGGGTGACTTGCCGGGTTACACCGGTTCGGCCTTGCTGGGCGATGGCTCAGTGCTGATGGTCCTGAACCTAAAGGAGTTGGTGTGATGACGATCGAGTACAAAAAAAAGAGTGTCGTGTTGGAAGGTGCGGTCAGCGTCGAAGCTGCCGAAGATCTCTTGCAATGGCATCAGAACAATCCAAAGGGCCGCATCGACTTGTCTGCTTGCACGCACCTGCATGCGGCCGTGTTGCAAGTCTTGATGGCTTCGCAGATGGTGGTCAGTGCTTGGCCGCAGGATGAAGACTTGAAGACTTGGTTGACCGCGGCGCTTGTGCGCCCCTGAAAGAAAAAAATGGCTAAAACCATCATGATTGTTGACGACTCCACTACGATGTTGATGAGTTTGCGCAACAGCCTCGAAATTGCGAACTTCACCGTTTTGTCGGCCAGTGATGGCCTGCTTGCCCTTGGCAAATTGAACACCGGACCTAAACCGGATTTGATCATCACCGACATCAACATGCCCAACATGGGCGGCATTGAATTCATTGGCAAGGCACGGGCGCTGCCCGGCTTTCGATTCATGCCGATCTTGGTGTTGACCACTGAGAGTCAGCAGTCCAGTCGCGACGAAGCCAAAAAACTGGGTGCCACCGGTTGGTTGGTGAAGCCGGTCGGCGGCGCCGACCTGATCAAGGTCATCAAGCAGGTCTTGCCAGGGGCATGAAGATGCTGAAGTCAAGCCGATGGTTCGGTTTTGGAGCGCTGATCGCGCTGGTTTTAGGGCGAGCACTGCCTGATGCGTCCACAGCCTGGGTCGACCCATTTTTGGGCCGCCCCGGAGATGCTTGCTTGCTGGTAGCCGTGGCCTTGCTGGGCTGCTGGCTGTGGCAGTCGCGCCAGTCGATGGTTCCGTTGGTCAGCCACAGTCGGTCTCGCACCCCGGCGCCTGAACCGCAGCGGCTGCTGGCGGCGAGCTTGCTGGCAACCCATTTGAGTCTGGAGCAAGCCATCGACGGCAAGCTGCTCGAAGTGGTCGCCGACACCGAGGGTTCGGCGACCGCCATCATTCAAGAAGTGCGGGCTTTGTACGACAGCTCGCACAAGCTGGTGGCCTATCTGGACAGTTCGGGACTGCGCGGCAGCACCATGGAAAACGACATCTCCGACTGCGTCGCTTTCTTGCTCGACCTCGGCAAGTTTGTGCATCAACTGCCCGACAAGATGACGCGCGACATGGAGAGCGTGCAGTCGGTGGTCAAAGAAATCAACGACCTGAGTGAACTCGTCAGCTCGGTGCAGGCGATCGCCATGCAGTCGCATCTGCTGGCCATCAACGCCGCGATTGAAGGCAGTCACGCTGGCCCATCGGGTGCGGCGTTTCGGGTGGTGGCTACAGAGATGCGGACCTTGGCGTCTAACTCCAGTGACGTCGCCTCACGCATCAACGTCGGTCTGGCGCGGGCGCGCAATGTGGTCGGCAACACCATGGCCGACAGCATGTCGGAGTCGTCGGAACAGTTGCAGACGGTGTCGGCAGCCGGTGACTCGATTGCCCGCTTGCAAGAAAATTTTGAGGACATGCGTCAGTTTTACAAAATTCGCTTTTCAGTCATCACCAAATACAACGAAGATTTGTTGCAAGAAATCGCCGAAGTGCTGGGGCACATTCAATACCAAGACGTGGTGAGCCAGTGCATTCAGCGGATACGGGTTGCCACTGCACAGCGCAATGCATTTTTTGAAAACGCCGTGCAACAGTATTTCAAAGACCCTGCCGAGCTGGCACAGCTACCCGCCGAGCTGCAGCAGATCTTGGACAAGTTCCTCAGTGAAGAAGAGAAACACCTGCACTCTGCCCGCCATGGCGAAGAGAACGGCAGCGACCAAAAAATAGAGCTTTTTTAAGGCCACCTGAGCCGCTATGACGACCCCTGTTCAAGACCCTTTCCCCGCTGAAAAAACCACCACTGTTGGCCATCAACCGCTGCGCATCATCGCTGTTTGCAATCGAAAAGGCGGTGCCGGCAAGACCACCACGTCGGTGAATTTAGCGGCTGAGCTGGCGTCATTGGGTTGTCGGGTGCTGTTGGTTGATTTGGATTCGCAAGGGCATTGCGCGGTCGGCCTGGGCGTCAAAGTCCAGTCCGGCGATGTCACCGCCCACGCCATCTTCACCAATCCGCATGCCCGTCTGATGTGCGCGGTGCGCCAGACACCGTTTGAGAACCTGTCACTGGCACCTGCCGACCAATTGTTTGAACACGGCAGTGGTCTGCGCGACGAACTGCTGTTGGCCCGCGCGTTGGCCGACACAGAGATTGCTGCGAACTTTGATGTGGTGATTGTTGACACCCCGCCATCGCTGGATTTGTTGCTACTCAACGCCCTCTCGGCGGCCCAGTGGGTACTGGTGCCTTATGTGCCGCACCCTTTGTCTTACGAAGGTGTGCGCCAGCTGATGCGCGTTTTGTTCAAGGTCATGTCGAACCAAAACCCGAACCTTAAAGTGCTGGGTTTTCTGCCTATGACTGCGGCCGACCACATTCGTCAGCACCGCCGCGTGACGAGCGATGTGTCACGCCAGTTTGGCGCTGCCCGTGTGCTCAGCGGGATTCGCAACGACATCAAACTGGCCGAGGCTTTTGCGGCTGGCCAACCGATTCGCTATTACGCGCCCAGCAGCCGTGGTGCCGACGATTTTGCAGCGCTGGCCATCTGTTTGACACAGCTCTTGGCCTGAATTTTTATTTTCAGGAGAAAAAACCATGTCCCATATTCTTGTCATCGAAGATGATGAATTTTTCAGCGAACTACTGCTTGAATTGCTTCAGCAAGACGGCCACAAAGTGAGCCTCGCAACGGATGGCGCCAAGGCCTTGCAGTTGCTCGCGATTCAGCGACCTGACCTCATCATCACCGACATCCTGATGCCCAATATGGACGGTGTCGAGTTCATCATGGCGCTGGCCAAGCAAGACAGCCGCATACCGGTGATTGCCATGTCGGGTGGCCGGCGTTCTATTTCGCCTGAATTCAGCCTAGAGTCTGCCAAGCTGCTCGGGGTTAAAACAACCCTGACGAAACCTTTCACCCACACCGACTTACGCCAGACCGTTCAATTGGCTTTGGCTTGATTTCGGCATTGGCCCGCTTGACCGGCTGGCGTCTGGCTGGCCTGGCCTTGTTGTATGGCTTGTTGAGCTATTGGTCGCGGATTTATTTCAGTCCTGCTGGCGTTGGCAGTGTGCTTTTCTTGCCCAGCGGCGTCGGCCTGGCTGCCGTGCTGTTAGGGGGTCGACGCTTTGCCGTGTCGGTTTGGGTCGGTGCGTTGGGGTCAGATTTGTTGTGCGGCGACGCGCTGTTGCTGGCGTTGTTTTTTGCCAGTGGTGCGGCCTTGGCTGCCGTCGTCGGTGCTGGGGTCATCCGCCAAAGTGACAACTTTGACGTGCAGTCACTCGCCTTTCGAAATCTTGCTCAAGTCGCCTTAGGTGGCGCTTTGAGTGCCGTGGTCAGCGCCGCCTTCGGGGTGCTGACCTTGGGCCTCATCTCTGACCTGAACCCAGCCAACGCCGCCTCCGTTTTTGGCCATTGGTGGATGGGTGACACGCTGGGCATCATTTTGATGACGCCCTTGGGTTTGATGTGGCGTGCGCGTTCCAGCACGCTGGAACGGCTGCCGCCCAAGCGCTTTTGGATCGAGACCAGCTTGGTTTTTGGCTTGACATTGATCATCCTTTTAGCCGCTCCGTGGATGGCCAGCTCGCTCGCAGGGCCAAACACTCTGGAGGTCAGTGGCGGCCAGATTTATTTTTTTATTTTTGTACTGGTGATCTGGTCATCGCTGCGGCTTGGACCGCGGGCGACCAGCCTGCAGGTGTTGATGGTGGTGATCGCCGGTGGCTTTGGGGCGTTTCCGTTCATTGGCCAGATTGGCACTGCGCCATCGCTGTCTCAGTTGGTGAATTTCGGTATGTTCTGCAGCACCTTGTCGCTGGTCGGGCTGGTTTTTGCGTTGAAGAACGATGCCGTCAACGCGGCCACCCAGCGGCTGATGGCGAACGATGCCATCCGCGCTCATGAGTTTCACAATATGATGCTGGCGCTGGACCAAAGCTGCGTGATGGTGGTCACCGACTTGCAGGGCCGCATCACCTCCATGAACGACAAATGCTGTGAGATCAGCGGTTATTCAAGAGAGGAGCTGCTGGGGCAGACTCACCAAGTGATGAGCTCGGGTTTGCACCCACCGATTTTCTTCAAGAGCATGTTTGAGAGTATTCAAGCGGGTGAGGTGTGGCGCGGTGAGATTTGCAATCGCAGCAAACAAGGGCAACTTTTTTGGTCTCACACCATGATTTTTCCGTTTCGCGGCATGACCGGCGAGATTGAAAAATACGTGGCGATGCGGACCGACATCACTTTGAGAAAATCGAACGAAGACGAGTTGCAATCTTACCGAGAGCAACTGGAAGACGTCTTGGCGGGGAAAAAAGCTGAGCTGCAAAAAAGCGTTGCTGAGGCTCATGTGGCGCAACTAGAGTTTGAGCACTACAAATATGTGTTTGACCAGCACGCCTGCGTCATCGTCTGCGAACTGGATGGTCGTGTCACATATTGCAATGACCGTTTCACGCAGGTCAGCGGCTATTCGCGTGAAGAGTTTGTGGGCGAGAACTTTAGGCTTTTGAACAAGGGTTTGCCGCAGCAGAGCGTAGTCACTCAGATGCTGAAGACGATTGACCGCGGCGAGGTTTGGCACGCGGAAGTTTGTCACCGTGCCAAGGACGGTCATCTGTTTTGGGTCGATGCGACGGCGGCGGCCTTTTTTGACGAAGCCGGCAAGGCTAGACGTTACGTTGCGGCGTGGACCGACATCACAGACCGTATTCGGGCGATGGAAGATGCTGAGTTGGCCAACCGTGCCAAGTCCAACTTTTTGTCGACGATGAGCCATGAGCTGCGCACGCCCATGAATGGCGTCGTTGGCATGCTTGATGTGTTGCAGCAGACGCCGCTCACGGCCGCGCAGCAGCGCATGATCAAGACCATTCACAACTCATCGCTGACGCTTCTGAAAATCGTCAACGACATTCTTGATTTTTCAAAAATTGAGGCCAATCAATTGGATTTGGAGCGCATCCCTGTCTGTCTGGCCGATGTGCTGCGCGACGTCACGCTGCTGATGGCCGGTTTGGCCCGCTCCAAACACATCAAGGTCACGGCTTACATTGACCCGGCCTTGCCGGCTTGGCTGTGGTCGGACCCGACCCGGCTGAGTCAGATTTTGTTCAACCTGATAGGCAACGCTTTAAAGTTCATCGATCGTCCAGACGGCGCGGTGGCCATCCAGCTGCACCGCGTGCTGCGCGCCGATGGTTCGCCGGGCCTGCAAATCAGCATCAAAGACAACGGCATTGGCATGGGTCAAGCTGAGCACGTCAAGTTGTTTCAACCTTTTGTGCAGATCGATGCCAGTATTGCGCGCAAGTTTGGGGGCACCGGCTTGGGTTTGTCTATCACGCAAAAATTGGTGCAATTGATGCAGGGCAGCATCCGCGTTCAAAGCAGCTTGGGTGAAGGTTCCGAATTCACCGTGCTATTGCCGATTGACGAGGCCAGCGGTGCACAGCAGCCAAGCCCAACCCAAGCGCTGGGTTTGCAGGCTGATCAGATGGCCACCCCCCGCCAGCCTTTGACGGCACCATCTGTCGAAGACGCTGTCAGCCGCCAACGCTTGATCCTTTTAGCGGAAGACAACGAAGTCAACCGTGAAGTCTTGCAAGCACAACTCGGGCTGCTGGGCTTTGCCTGCGAAGTCGCCGTCGACGGCGTCGAAGCATTGGCGCTGTGGCAGTCGGGCCGTTTTGCGCTGCTGTTGACCGATTGCAATATGCCCAATATGGACGGATTCGAGCTGACCGGTGAAATTCGTCAGCTCGAAGCTGCAGGCACGCGCATGCCGATTGTGGCCATCACGGCGAATGCCATGCTGGGTGAGGCCGAGCGTTGTCGTGATCGCGGCATGGACGACTACCTGTCCAAGCCGGTGCGACTGTTTGAGCTGGACGCCATGCTGAAGTTGTGGCTGCCCAATGACGCGCACATCAGCCCAGCACCCTTGCTGTCGCCGTCGGTTGCTGATGCCGTCGAACAGCCAGAAGTACGTGTCTGGGATGTTGAGGTTTTGGGCGACATCGTAGGCGACAACCCGGCGCTGCAACGGCGCTTGCTAAACCGTTTTTTGGTGACGGGCAAAGAGCAACTGGCGGCCATGCAGCGCGATGTGGAGACCGCTGCACCCCAAGCGTTGGGTGATAAGGCGCACGCCCTTAAATCAGCCGCACGCTCAGTCGGTGCCTTGGTGCTGGGGGAGTTGTGTGAGGCGATTGAAACCGCCGGTCATGCAGACGATACAGCGACCTGCCTGCGCTTGGCCGAGCAATTGCCGCAGGACTTTGCTGACGCTGCGGAGTGTATTGAGCAGCATTTGGCGCTAGCCGACAGCCCAGCGTGATTGGGCCTTGGTCTGATGCTTTTAATTTTTAACGCAAAGTGCAGCGACAGTGTCTTCACGCTACCGCTTTGGCATGCGGGCGAGCTGTTCGGCAGACCTGCGCAAACCCTGAAAGATGGATGTTGCGACTTTTTCAGGAAAACCACTCGGCAGTTTCTTGGCGACGTTGTCAATGGCCATCGGAGTGCGTGCTAGTACTTGCTCGATCTGGGCCTCAGCATCCGGAAGATGAAAGCACTTGGAGGCAGTGCTGTTGAAGTGTCGTCGCTGGACATCCTTGAAATGGTAGTGCTTGTTTTTGCCCCGCAGCGCCATCGCCAGCTTGGCTTTGTGGAGGGAGAACTGGCTTGCACCGCTGCCTTCCACAGGCCAAATGGACATCACGTCGTACAACGGCGTCAGCGTGTAACGGCCCTGCGGTAGCAGGCGGATGCTGAAATTTTTGGCGTGACCGTCAGGCGCTGCCAGCATCCAGAACAGCACTTGGGTCTTGAGCAGTGTGGCAAGGTCTTGCTCGGCCTGCACTGAGCCGCTCAGCACACCGGCCAAGTCCGCCAGACCGGGTCCGCCATCGCTCTCATACTTCAGGTGTGACGGAACGCCCTTGACTTGGCAGAAGTCTTCCTGCGGCAGTCGCATCAACCACGCCCCAGAGGAGTGCAGCCGGCGGTCGAAACGCTCCACGCCGAGCACTTTCTGGCTGCCGAACTGAAGGATGGCGGTTCGAGCTACCGGCAGACCATACTCCGCCAGCAGGTTCATACAAAGCCATTCGTTCTCGACCGATGTGCTGAAGTCGGCTTTGCGCTGGCCCACCAGACCGAGTGGCAGCTTCAGAATATGGGTGGTCGGCGTTGACCCGTGGGGACGCAGCCAAGCACCACCATGCCAGAGCAGGGCCGTTTTTTCTTGGGCGCCGGCGAGTGAAATGCGCAACTCCTCGCTTTCGTCGACATTAGAAAATGGCCCTGTGCTCGTTGTTTGAATGAGCAGTTTTTCGACGTCTTCTTCAAGCATCGGTGTGCCAACAATGCGGGTGATCTCCTCGGGCGACTCGTCCACGCCCAACAACTGGACTGCGCCCACGCAATCCCTGCCGATGGCTTGCAACAAATCAAAGGCTCCATCGCTTTGGGTCTTGAATCGCACCGCGAGCCGCCGGCGAATGGGCTCGCTGTCAGGGAGCAGGTTGTCGAAAAAGTTGTGCACTCGCGCCCCCGTGAGCGCTTGATGCCCTGTGTAGGGCAGCGACAGCGATAGCGGTCGTCCGCCGAGTGAATTCGTCCAATCGGCGTCGTAAGTGAACGCCATGTCGCCGCGCGTCGGAAGGGTCCAGGTGCCCACGCGCTGGCCATTGGTCCACACTGACAGGGCTCGCGAATGAGATTTGCGCCCCACGGCTCACCACTCCTGTTGGTTGAGGGCTGTCACACTGTGTTCGTCACCAGGCCGACCTTGATGCCCTTTGGTCTGCACCAGCAACTCTAGGTTCAGCGCGGCACACATGGCCAGTAACTGCGACAAGCTGATGGAGCCCGGGTCTAGCTCCATTGCAGACATGCGGCTTTGGCTGATACCCAGCCGGCTGGCCAGTGCGGTCTGCGAGAGTCGGGCCGATTTTCGGGCCGCCTGCAGGAGTGGGCTGGCTTGATCGATGACTGACAGGATTTGCCTCATGCTGAGTCTCGTGGTGAGGTGGGCGATGCTGGGCATTCACCGATACTTGCTAAACAACTAATTTGATCTTACCTCCTAAGAGGGTATCTGCAAAATATTAGTGAAACGGGTATCGACTTAATTCGGCAAAATCTCAATTTCCACACGGCGGTTGCGCAGCCGCCCTTGCACCGTGGTGTTGTCTGTGACAGGCTGGTTGGCGGCGTAGCCAATGGCCCGCATGCGCGACTCGCTGATGCCCAAGTCGGCCAAGCGTCTGACGACCCGGCTGGCCCGCGCCGCCGACAGCTCCCAGTTGGAGGGAAACTCTGCCGTGCTGATGGTCTGGTTGTCGGTGTAGCCGCCAATTTCGATTGCATTGGGATAGGGCTTCAAGACCTCGGCGATAGATTGAATGGCCATCATGGCTTGGACATTCAGGCGGGCCTCCGCCGGCGCAAACAAGATGCTGGCATTGATCTCAATGCTGATGCCGCGCGAGGTCTGGCTGATCCGGACTTGGCCCTGCTGGACCAAGGGTGCCAGCTTCTGGGTGAGGGCATCGGCCATAGCCTTCATTTGACTGGTTTCATGCAGCACAGCCAGTTGTCTGCGTTGTTCTTGAGCTTGTAAAAGTTGCAATTCAGGCGCGATGATGGCCGCGGCGGCGGGTGCTGTTCCTTTGATCTGGCTTCTGGGTTGGCCTAGGGCTTGGTTGATTGAATTGGCAACCAGTTTGAGTTTTTTTTCCTCCACCGATGAGGCCGCGTACATGACCACAAAAAAAGCAAACAACAGCGTCATGAAGTCGGCATAAGAGACCAACCAGCGCTCGTTTTCTTCGGGCTCTTCGTGGTGTGGCTTGCGTGCCAACTCAGGTCTCCCGGTGCCAGTGGCTGCTGATGCGTTCTTCAATCATGCGGCCGTTTTCGCCCCGGCTGATGCAGACGAAGGCTTGCGCCATGATTTCGCGTTTCAGAATTTCGCGCTGAATGTGTTGCTTGATTTTATTGGCAATCGGCAAAAAAAACAGATTGGCGAAGCCCACGCCATAGACCGTGGCGACAAATGCCACGGCAATGCCTTGCCCCAGCATCGACGGCTCACTCAGATTTTCCATTACATGGATCAAGCCCAGAACGGCACCCAAAATACCGATCGTCGGCGCATAGCCACCCGCCGCCTCCCAGACCTTGACGGCATGCCGTTGGTCGCGTTCATAGCTTGAAATATCCGTATTCAAAATGTCTTCCACGGTGGCGGCGTCGACACCGTCCACCACCAAGCGCAAGCCCTTGGCAATGAAGGGCGTGGGGTCGGCGTCGATGTAGCGCTCGAGTTTTAAAAAGCCTTCGAAGCGGGCTGTGTGGCTCCAGGCCTGGATGCTTTCGAGCAAGGCCGGATAAAACTCGGTCGTCGGCGTGAAGGCGAACTTGACCATGCGCAGCCCGCGCAGCGTGTTGGTCATGCCGTTTTGCAGCAGCACCGAGCCCAGCGTGCCGCCGACCACAATCACCAGTGCCGCCGGTTGAAATAAGGAGCCCACATGCCCGCCCTCGACCCATTGCCCAAAGACAATCGCGGCCACGGCCAGCAGCAGGCCGGCTACGCTGCCCCAGTCCACTTTTTAGCTTTCAAAATAACGCGTATGCGGGCAATTGCTTGGCTGTGCAACTGCGACACCCGCGACTCTGTGACACCCAGAACGGCGCCGATTTCTTTCAAATTCAATTCTTGCTCGTAGTACAGGCCCATCATGAGTTTGTCGCGGTCGGGCAGGGCGTTGATGGCGTCGATGACTGCGCCCCGAAAGCCTTGGTCAACCAGGGCCGCCAGCGGGTCTTGCGAATCATGGCTGCAAAAGCGGTCTAAAAAGTGGTCGCTGGCACCGTCTGAATCTTGGTGAAAATCTTCAAAATAAACCAGCTGATGGCCGGCGGAGTCGCCGAGCAGTTGTTGGTAAGCGTCCAAAGACATCGCTAAGTGGGCGGCTATTTCGCTTTCTTTGGGTGGCCTTGACAGGCGTTGCTGCAGCGTGGTGATGGCGGTCTCAATTTTGCGCATGTTTTGCCGCACGCCGCGTGACAGCCAATCGTTGCTGCGCAGTTCGTCCAGCATGGCGCCGCGTATACGCTGCACCGCATAGGTTTCAAATTGGGCCGACTCCATCTCCTCATAACGGCTCATGGCGTCCAGCAGACCGATGTTGCCGGCCTGGATCAAATCGTCGACGTCGATGTTGGCGGGTAGCCGGCCTTTGAGTTGGTAGGCTAATTTTTTAACCATCGGCAGGTGGTCGCTCAGCACTTGTTTTTGGCCGGTGCGGCCTTTGGCGTTGTAGGTCGTCATGCCGCCACTCCGGTTTTGGGTTTTGGCTTGGGTTTGACGGACAGCTGTGGGGCGGCTATGTGATCGATCAGGCGGCCGGC
>CANCCE010000043.1 GCA_947374505.1 Comamonadaceae bacterium
CCGGTTTCTTGCCAGAGCTCTGCCGGTTGAATCACTGGCATGGCCATTTCAATGGCACCAGCGCGGTTCATTTCTTCCCGCACGATGGCTTCGACCTTGCGAATGACGCGCAGGCCCATCGGCATGTAGTTGTAAATGCCGGCACCCAATTTTTTGATCAGGCCGGCGCGCATCATGAGTTGGTGGCTGACGACTTCGGCGTCAGCCGGCGCTTCCTTGAGTGTCGAGATGAAGAACTGAGAAGCTTTCATGGGGGCGTATTTTCTGAGGTTGGATCACTGTAGCCGGCAGCAAGCTTGGCGCTAGGGCTTTCGCTGTGCATAATGGGCTTAGTTTAAAAAATTTTGAGGTTTGATTATGCTCGACCGCGATGGCTTCAGGCCTAACGTCGGGATCATCTTGCTCAACCAGAAAAGTCAGGTATTTTGGGGCAAGCGTATCCGTACCCACTCGTGGCAGTTTCCACAAGGTGGCATTGACCGGGGTGAAAATCCCGAGCAAGCCATGCTTCGTGAATTGCACGAAGAAGTGGGATTGATGCCGCAGCATGTGCAAGTGCTTGCCCGAACCCGGGACTGGTTGCGTTACGAGGTACCTGACCGGTTTATCCGCCGTGATGCGCGCGGACATTACAAAGGCCAGAAGCAAATCTGGTTTTTGCTGCAATTGGTTGGCCACGACTGGGACTTGAACTTGCGTGCGACCGACCATCCTGAATTCGATGCATGGCGGTGGAACGATTACTGGGTGCCGCTGGAGGCCGTCGTCGAATTCAAGCGTGGCGTTTATGAAATGGCCTTGATCGAATTGTCACGTTATGTACCGCGGCTGGATTTCCGTGAGGACGCCCGTGCCGATCATCGCAATCGTTATTTGCGCGGTGGTATCCGCCAACGCGAAGCCGGCCAAGTGCAGGGCGCTGACGGCTTTGCGCACTACACTGCGCAAGGTGGTGCCTCGTCGTTTGAACTGCCGCCGGGTGCGAGTTTTGATCCGGATCCTCAAACCAACCTCATGCCAGCCGTCTCGGGTGAGCGCGAGGCATAACTCTTCAGCTGATCACCGGTGCAGAACCAGGTTGGTCCTGTGGACCATTTCTGGCTCACCGGTGTAGCCAAGCAAACGCTCAAATTCACCTGATGACTTGCGGCAAATGAGGCGCGCTTCGGCGCTAGAGTAATTGGACAAGCCGCGGGCAATTTCCAGCCCATCGGCATCCCGTACAGCAATCACGTCGCCACGTGAAAATTCACCCTGAACCGCTGTCATGCCGATGGGCAGCAAGCTTTTGTCTTCATCACGGACCTTGACCACTGCACCCGCATCGATCAGCACTGAGCCGCGCATTTGCAGGTGATCAGCCATCCATTGTTTCCTCGCATGGTTCTTCGGAGTCTGCGCTACGAGCAGTGTGCCGATGGCCTCGCCACGCGTCAGGCGTAGCAGAACGTCCGGTTCACGTCCCCAAGCGATCACGGTGGAGGCGCCAGAGCCGGCGGCTCGCTTGGCAGCTAAAATTTTGGTTAGCATGCCGCCTTTGCCAATACTGGAACCGGCACCACCTGCCATGGCTTCAAGGGCTGGGTCACCGGCTTGCGCTTCATGCACGAGCGTCGCTTTAGCATCCTTGCGCGGATCAGCCGTGAAGAGGCCTTTTTGGTCGGTCAGGATGATCAGGACGTCGGCCTCCACCAGATTGGCGACCAGTGCGCCCAATGTGTCGTTGTCACCAAATTTGATCTCGTCGTTGACGACGGTGTCATTCTCATTGATGACCGGCACCACGCCGAACTGGAGCAAGGTGAGCAGGGTCGAGCGGGCGTTTAAATAGCGCTCGCGGTCAGCGAGGTCGGCATGTGTCAGGAGCACCTGGGCGCTGCCAATGCCGTTTTCACGCAGCTTGCTTTCGTAGACTTGCACCAAACCCATCTGGCCAACCGCTGCGGCGGCTTGCAATTCGTGAATGGCTTTGGGTCGGCTGCTCCAACCAAGGCGTTTCATGCCTTCTGCAATGGCACCGCTGCTGACCATGATGACTTCACGGCCGTCTTGTACCAACAGTGCGAGCTGCTTGCACCACAAGCCAATGGCTTCGGCATCAAGGCCTCGACCCTCGTCAGTGACCAGGCTGGACCCCACCTTCACCACGATGCGTTTGGCGTTCAGCAGGACGGTTGACAAAGCGGCTGCGGGCATGTCGGGAACTCTTCAGTGGTCAGCAGGGGGTTGGTCCAGCGGGAAACGTGGATCGATGTCTTCAGGGGGTTGTTCGCTTTTTTGCACGGCTTTAACGTGCTGGTAAATGGCCTTGACCAAATGCTCGCAGCCTTCGCGTGTCAAGGCTGAAATCTCGAATACCGGGCCTTTGAATTTGAAACGCTTGACGAAGTCTTTGACGAGCGCTGCCCGCTTGTCCGGCTCAACCATGTCGAGCTTGTTCAGGACCAGCCAGCGAGGCTTGTTGAACAGTTCTTCATCGTACTTTTTCAGCTCGCCAACGATAGCCTTGGCTTGCTTGACCGGGTCGACGCTGTCGTCAAACGGGGCCATGTCCACAATGTGCAGCAGCAAGCGCGTGCGTTGCAGGTGGCGTAAAAACAGGTGGCCCAGCCCGGCGCCTTCCGAGGCGCCTTCGATTAAACCGGGCAAGTCGGCAACTACAAAGCTCTGCTCGGGCCCGACCCGCACCACACCCAGATTCGGGTGCAGCGTGGTGAATGGATAGTCCGCAATGCGAGGCCGTGCATTGGACACAGCCGTGATAAAAGTTGATTTGCCAGCGTTAGGCATGCCGAGCAAGCCGACATCAGCCAGCACCTTCAGCTCCAGCTTCAGGCTTTTGTGCTCACCTGGCCAGCCGGGTGTCTTGGTGCGTGGTGCGCGGTTGGTCGAGCTTTTGAAGCGCAAGTTACCGAAACCGCCATCGCCGCCTTTGGCAATCAGGACTTCTTCGCCGGGCACCAGCAACTCAAACAGAACGTCGCCGGTTTCGGCGTCCGTCATGATCGTGCCGACAGGCATTTTCAAGACAATGTCGTCCCCCTTGGCGCCGAACATGTCAGAGCCCTTACCGTGCTCGCCGCCGTGCGCGTTGTGTCGGCGCGAGAACCTGAAGTCAACCAAGGTGTTCAGATTGGAGTCGGCTACCGCATAAATATGACCGCCGCGGCCGCCATCACCACCGTTCGGGCCGCCGAATTCTTTGTACTTCTCATGCCTAAATGAGACGCAGCCGTTGCCCCCATCGCCTGCTGCGATGTCAATATATGCTTCGTCAACAAATTTCATGATGAATATCCCGATCAACCTGATGGTGTCGAGTTCGGTCCTAAGTTTAGAAAATCAAGCCGTCACCAAGCGGTCACTATAGCCAGAAACAAAAAAGCCCCGGCTGGCGGGGCTTCGATGCCATCGAAGTGATCAGCTTAAGCTGGTGTCACATTGACGGTGTGCTTGTTCAAAGCGCCCTTGATGGCAAAGGAAACCTTGCCGCCAACCAACGCAAAGAGGGTGTGGTCTTTGCCGATACCGACATTGACGCCCGGGTGGAACTTGGTGCCACGCTGGCGAACAATGATGCTGCCTGCGTTGATCACTTCTCCGCCGAACTTCTTGACACCGAGCATCTTGGGCTGTGAATCACGCCCGTTTCGCGTAGAGCCGCCGCCTTTTTTCTGTGCCATTTTCCGTTACTCCTGGTGCTGACTGGTTTAACCGGCGATGACGCCGATTTGCAATTCAGTGAAATTCTGCCGATGGCCTTGGCGCTTTTGGTAGTGCTTACGACGGCGCATCTTGAAGATGCGAACTTTGTCGTGCCGACCATGGGCTAGGACTGTGACTGTGACTGTTGCACCGGACACCAAGGGTGTACCAACTTTAATATCACTGCCGGTGCCGACAGCCAATACCTGATCGATAACAATCTCTTGGCCTACGTCCGCAGCAATCTGTTCTACTTTAATTTTTTCACCAGTAGCAACTTTGTATTGTTTGCCACCGGTTTTTATGACCGCGTACATGTAAGACCTCTTCAATTTTCTAATTGAGTTCCGCAGACGGATTTCTGCATAGCCCTCGATTATAGCCTTGACAGCAAAGTCTTGTCCAGCCTTATTTTTGCGTCTCGCAGACCCTATACCGCCAGTGTGTTGCGACACCGACTCAGCGGCTGCAGTCGTTTGCGTTCCTATAATCTCGTCAAATTCTGGTCTGGACTCTCCTTTGTCTCACAATTCTTCAAGTACCGCCGCCGCTTTGGCACTTATCGCTGACGACATGCGCGGTATGGACGCGGTCGTCGAGCAGCGTCTCAGCTCGGATGTCGCTCTGATTGGTCAAATTTCCCGTTACATCGTTGCCGCTGGGGGCAAGCGTCTGCGACCTGCTTTGCTGCTGCTGATGTGTGGCGCACTCGGCTACAAAGGGTCGCAACGTTTCAATTTAGCTGCAGTTGTTGAGTTCATCCACACCGCTACCTTGTTGCATGACGACGTGGTGGACGAGTCGACCCTGCGGCGTGGGCGCGAGACAGCCAATGAGGCTTTTGGCAATCCAGCCAGCGTGCTGGTTGGCGATTTTTTGTATTCGCGCGCCTTTCAGATGATGGTCGATGCTGGCGACATGCGCATCATGCGCACCCTTGCTGAGGCGACCAACGTGATTGCCGAAGGAGAAGTTCAGCAACTCATGAATATGCACGATGCGGGGTTGTCCGAAGAGGACTACGTTCGGGTGATCCGCTCAAAAACGGCCAAGTTGTTTGAGGCTTGCGCGCGGATTGCAGCTTTGCTGGCGGGCTCCACACCAGCCGTTGAGTCCGCTTGTGCCGACTATGGGCAAGCTCTTGGTACAGCTTTTCAAGTCATTGACGATGTGCTTGATTACGATGGCGACGTTTCAGAAATGGGTAAAAACTTGGGCGATGACTTGCGTGAGGGCAAAGTCACCCTGCCGCTGATCATTGCGATGCAGCGTGGAACGGAGCAAGAACGTGACATCCTGCGTCTGGCTATTGAGGCTGGCGGGACTGAAACAATGGCTGAAATTGTCGATATCGTGCAGCGAACTGGCGCACTTGATGCGACCCGTGCTTGCGCTTCGGCAGAAGCGCAGCGTGCGATGGAGGCCTTGGGTACTTTGCCGGATAGCGATTACAGGGCGGCATTGATGAGTTTGGCTTCGCAATTGCTTGAGCGCCGCGCTTAATTAATGTATTTGTTAAGGCAAATTGCCATCTTACTGGCTCTTCATTGGGGTATTCGTTATAGGGTTTTGTCATCGGCGACGCCAGCTGAATAAGGCTTGCCAATGCCCGCTTTGACATTTAACCGCGGGAGAGCTTCACAATTTATTCTGTGGTGAAAGGTAACGGCGTGTTCCTTGATAAATAATTTTGTGAGTTACTCATATAAAATCGAGTGACTCTTAGTTTAGAATCGAGTTTTAATAAAAGGATTATCGATGAGCTCATTAAAAGACCTGTTGTCACAAATTGAAACCCTGCAAAGTCAAGTGACTGAAGTGCGACAGCGTGAAGTTGGTGAGGCAATTGCCAAAGTTCGTGCCATCGTCGCAGAGTATCAACTCTCCGCTAGCGATGTGTTTTCAAGCGGTAAGGGAAAATCTGCCGCTAAAAAAACAGGTAAAGTAGCCGCTAAATATCGTGACCCTATCAGTGGGAACACTTGGAGTGGTCGTGGCCTTGCTCCTAAATGGTTAGCAGGTAAGAATAAGGCTGACTATCTGATCACGGCTTAATCTATTTTAGATTCATTCTCCCCAAAAAAGCCCGCTTTAAAAGCGGGCTTTTTTCATTCAAGCCTAAAAATGAGGGTGAGTCAAAAAGTAGTGCGCTATTTTTAAGGGAATCATTTGCATTAACTTTCATAAATTCGATTTCTCTGTAGTTCCTTTAATTCAAAATATAGATTTTTTAGTTTTACAAATTGACTGGCTTCTGCGATGATTCGCCAATGAATTTGAAAGAATATCATCGCAACCGGTGACAGTCGGAATGGCCGTTTTGCGTTGTCCCGGGATTCGGCGCAACCTGACGAAACACCTGCGGTCACGTTCTTGCAAAAAATGCTGCATCAAGCAGTTCATATGCACGCTTCAGACCTGCATTTCGAGCCTTACGAATTCAACTATCGGGTTCGTTTTCGGATCGATGGCGAGCTTCGTGAAATAGCCGCTCCACAAGTTGGACTCAAAGATACCTTGGCTTCACGAATCAAAATTCTTGCGCGGCTTGATATTTCAGAAAAGCGCGTGCCGCAAGATGGAAGTATGAAGCTCAAGATCACTGCCGGTCAGAGCATTGATTTTCGGGTAAGTACGTTGCCGACGCTTTTTGGTGAAAAAATTGTCATCCGTATTTTGGATCCGTCGACCTCGCAAATGGGTATCGATGCGCTGGGATTTGAGCCTGAGGAAAAGGAGCGTTTACTGGGTGCCTTACGCCGGCCCACCGGCATGGTGCTAGTGACTGGCCCTACTGGTTCAGGTAAGACTGTATCGCTCTACGCCTGTCTGCATTTGTTAAATCAACCCAGTGTGAATATAGCCACGGCGGAAGATCCTTCAGAGATTAATTTGCCGGGCGTTAATCAGGTCAATGTCAATGACAAGGCCGGTTTGACCTTTGCTGTCGCATTACGGGCTTTTTTGAGGCAGGACCCGGACATCATCATGGTGGGCGAAATTCGGGATCTGGAAACCGCCGACATCGCCATCAAGGCGGCGCAAACCGGGCACTTGGTACTGTCCACACTTCACACCAATGATGCGCCGACCACGCTGACGCGCATGCGCAACATGGGTATTGCTTCCTTCAACATCGCCTCCAGCGTCATGCTCATCACGGCGCAACGTTTGGTTCGGCAGCTGTGCGTCCATTGCAAAGTGCACGCTGATCTTCCGCGGGAAACGCTGATTGAGGCCGGCTTCAAACCGAGTGAACTTGATGGCAGTTGGACGCCCTACAGAGCGCTAGGCTGCAGCGCTTGCAACAACGGCTACAAGGGGCGTATTGGGGTGCATCAGGTCATGCCCGTGTCAGAAGAAATCCAGCGCATTATTCTTCGGGACGGGAGTGCTATGGAGATTGCGACGCAGGCAGAATTGGAGGGTGTGAGAAGTTTGCGTCAATCGGGTTTGCTAAAAGTTAAACTCGGCTCAACTTCCTTGGAAGAAATCTTGAGCTGCACCAATGACTGATCTATTTGCCCACTTGAATCGTTGAATCGTATGGACATACCCCCAGCTTCATCTCAGCTTCACGAGGTCGCTTTTGATTGGGAGGGGACCAATCGGGACGGTAGTCCTGTGCGCGGTCAAATTCGGGCGATGGGTGAAAATCAAGCCATGGCTGTTTTGCGGCGACAGGGAATTCATTCTGTCAAAGTTTCACCTCAGCAGCGAATGTCTGGCCGTGCGATCCATTCAAATGATGTTGCAGGGTTCACCCGCCAGCTGGCCACCATGCTGAAAGCAGGCGTGCCGCTACTTCAATGCTTTGACGTGGTTGGCCGTGGCCACAGCCATCCGCGCATGGTCCGGTTGCTCAACGATATCCGAAGCGACGTCGAAACAGGCACGTCCTTGAGCACCGCTTTTGGCAAGTACCCGGACCATTTCAATTCTCTTTACTGCAATCTTGTGGCCGCCGGTGAGACGGCTGGAATATTGGATGCGTTGCTGGACCGACTTGCCGTCTACATGGAGAAGACCGAAGCGATGAAGTCAAAGATCAAGTCAGCCTTGACCTATCCTGCTGCGGTGATGGGGGTGGCACTGGTCGTGATTGGGATCATCATGGTTGTGGTGATCCCCGCGTTCGAGAACGTTTTTTCTTCATTCGGTGCTGACCTGCCGGGCCCAACGCTTTTTGTCATGGGTGTCAGTGAATTTTTTGTTGCCTATTGGTGGCTCATGATCGGGTTGAGCGGGATGGGCGCGTATGTCCTGTTGCGGGCATGGAGACGCAGTAAGAGCTTGCAAGAGTTTGCAGACCGGTGGAGCCTGAAATTGCCGGTCTTTGGCGCGCTTCTCGAAAAAGCCTGCATTGCCCGTTGGACCCGCACGCTGTCCACCATGTTTGCAGCAGGTGTGCCTCTCATGGAGGCACTCGAATTGGCGGGCGGAACCACCGGTAACTCGGTGTATGAGCTGGCGACTTTCAAGATTCAACAAGAAGTCGCGGCCGGGGTCAGTTTGAATGCGGCGATGGCGCATGTCGAGGTGTTCCCAAGCATGGTGGTGCAGATGTGCGCGATAGGTGAAGAGTCGGGCTCTTTGGACCACATGCTCGGCAAGTCGGCCGATTTTTTTGAGGCTGAGGTCGACCAAAAAGTGGCCGCTCTGGCAAGTCTGATGGAGCCTTTCATCATTGTGGTTCTCGGATCACTGATTGGCGGGATTGTGATCTCGATGTATTTACCAATCTTCGAGCTCGGGCAGGTGATTTGATGTTGACGTCTGTCTGGCCACAGTCACTGCCTTTACTGGCGGCCTTGATGGGATTGATCATTGGCAGCTTTCTGAACGTGGTGATTCATCGTTTGCCCTTGATGATGCAGCAGCAATGGGCCAAGGAGTGTGCTGAATTTTCAGAGCAAGATGCCGGTCAAAGCGCCAAGCCCAATGCGGGGATAAAAGCGGAACCGGAAGCTGCGCCGGTTCTGAGCTTGTCGCAGCCGTGTTCACGTTGCCCCCATTGCGACCATCCGATTGCGTGGCATGAAAACATACCCGTCGTGAGTTATCTTTTTTTACGTGGTCAGTGTTCTGCGTGCAGTGCGGGTATCAGCTTGCGTTATCCCTTGGTCGAGTTGGTGACGGCGGGCTTGTTTTATTTTTGCGTGGTGCGCTGGGGTGCCTCTTTCACGGCCTTGGTCTGGTGCGGATTTTCTGCAGCAGTGGTGACGCTGGCCATGATCGATTGGGACACCACGTTGTTACCCGATGACATCACGTTGCCACTGGTTTGGGGAGGCCTCATTGCTGCCGGATTGCAATGGAATATCGACGTCAGTCTAGGGGATGCGTTGTGGGGTGCTGTCGGCGGGTATTTGTCTTTGTGGGTGGTTTATTGGGGTTTCAAGCTGGTCACCGGAAAAGACGGCATGGGTTACGGCGACTTCAAACTATTTGCAGCGTTGGGCGCTTGGTTCGGTTGGACGGCACTGGTGCCAATTATTCTGATGGCTTCCGTGCTGGGCGCTTTGGTTGGCATCGGCCTCAAATGGTCATCAAAATTGCGTGAGGGGGGCTATCTGCCTTTTGGCCCGTTTCTCGCGATCGCGGGTTTGACGTCGCTCTTCTTCGGCCCGGAATCGATCCTTCGACTGTTGGGGCTTGGGTGATGAGGGGGCTATTTTCTGTGCGTCGAATTGGACTCACTGGTGGAATCGGCAGTGGCAAAAGCACTGTGGCGGGCATGCTTGCCAAGTGCGGCGCGGTCATTGTGGATGCGGACGCCATATCCCGTCAGGCAACGGCAGCCAGCGGTGCAGCCATTCCGGCTATCGAGAAAATCTTCGGCGTGTCATTCCTCACGCCGGCGGGTGCGTTGGACCGTGACGCCATGCGCCAACTGGTCTTTTCAGACCCGGCGGCCAAGCTGCGTTTAGAGGCCATCATTCACCCGCTTGTGGCTGCTGAGACCGTTCGCCAAGTGCGCGATGCGGAATCTGCTGGAGCTCAATGCATTGTTTTTGATGTTCCCTTACTGGTCGAATCTGGCCGCTGGCGTCACCAAGTGGACCAGGTTCTGGTGGTGGATTGCACTGAAGAGCGTCAAATCAGCAGGGTCATGGCGCGTAGCGGGTGGAGCCGTGATGCGGTGCTGAAAGTCATGGCCGGGCAGGCCAGTCGAGCGCAGCGGCTGGCGGCTGCAGACATTTCCATTTACAACGAGTCAGACTCTCTGACAGAATTGGCCGGGCTCACACGGGATGTGGCTGCAGGCTTCGGGCTATGATGTAAAGGTGCCCGGTCAGCCGGCCTCTCAACGTCGATAAAGAAATCGCTGTGATCCTTTACGAGTATCCATTCAACGAACGCGTCCGCACGTATTTGCGCCTTGAACACCTCTTCGGCCGTCTTGGCGAATTGGCTGAGCGCGACGACCCCATCGATCACCACTACGCCATCACCACGATCTTCGAGATCATGGACGTGGGAGGCCGTGCCGATTTAAAAACCGATGTTCTCAAGGACCTTGAAAAACAAAAACATGTGCTCAATGGTTACCGTGGCAATCCAGCTATTTCGGAAGCTGCGCTCGACGAAATTATTGGGCAGCTCGACGGTTATTTTTCAAACCTGAATGCTTTGCCTGGCAAAGCCGGACAGTCATTGACGGAAAACGACTGGCTCATGGGCATTCGCAGCCGCGCTGGCATTCCAGGTGGAACTTGCGAGTTTGACTTGCCGGCTTATTTCGCTTGGCAGCACCTGAGTGGTGCGCGTCGCAGACAAGACATTCAACGTTGGATGGCGACGCTGGTGCCTTTGGCCGGATCCATCAGTATTCTTTTGAAGCTCTTGCGCGATGCTGGACTGCCGCAAAAAGTACTGGCCTCGGGAGGTGTTTATCAGCAAACGCTACCGCAAGGCCGGACTTTTCAGTTGCTGCGGCTTCGGCTTGATTCTGCCAAGGGTCTGGTGCCCGAAATCAGCGCCAATCGCCTGATGGCGTCGGTTCGGCTGATGCGGCATGAAAGTGATGATCGCCTGCACTCTGTGGCTGAAGATGCTGAGTTTGAACTCACTCTCTGCGCTTAACGCTGCCGGCTGTTGGCTTTGCGCAGATAGCCCCGTCAAAGACTAGACGATGACCCCAACGACGCCTCATTCCAAAATCGTCACTTGCCCTTGCTGCGGTGGTGACAGTGTTTACGCGCCCAGCAACACTTTTCGGCCGTTTTGCAGCCAGCGCTGTAAAAATATGGATCTGGGTGCTTGGGCCAGCGAAAGCTTCCGTTTGCCAACCGACGCACCGCCTGACGATCAGGTTTTTGGGGACGCCAAGCTGCAATAGCTCGGCATCGTGGGTTCGATCAGCTTCAGGCGTCGGGCGTGCCGATGACCTGTTGTAGCTCGCCGTTTTCGTACATCTCCATCATGATGTCCGATCCGCCAATGAACTCGCCTTTAACGTAGAGTTGGGGAATCGTTGGCCAGTTGCTGTATTCCTTGATGCCGTGGCGAATATCTTCGTCTTCCAGTACGTTGACGGTCGCTGGTTTGCTCACGCCGCAGGCTTTCAGCACTTGAATGGCCTTGCCAGAAAAGCCGCACATCGGAAATTGAGCGGTGCCTTTCATGAAAAGAACCACGTCGCTGGATTTAACGATGTCATCAATGCGTTGTTGGGTGTTGCTCATGGGAATACTCCGTTGGGGTGGTTCTGGCGCACAGGCCAGACGTTGCAAATAATGTCATGAGATTATCGGGCGCTTTCAATCCCGCTGCCCAGGTCCGGCTTCAGGCCGCTAAAACGGCCACCTGAGCAACGCTGGACACCGGCCAAGTCGTCACGGCTGGAGACGCTCTCAAAGCCTTCTTCTTGCAGCAACTGGCGTACAACCTCAGCTTGGTCGTAGCCGTGCTCCAGCAGCAACCAGCCACCAGCTTGCAAATGCGCGGGCGCACCGGCAATGATCTGGCGCAGATCGCTCAGTCCATCGCTGCCGGCCGTCAGCGCTTGAATCGGTTCGTGCCCCAAAGCCGCCAAATGCGGGTCGCCTTCGCGGACATAGGGCGGGTTGCTGATGATCACATCAAACAGGCCGTTGACCTGCTCAAACCAACGACTGATCTCAATCGATACGGCTAAACCCAGCGCCACTGCATTGCTGCGGGCCACCGCCACAGCGTCAGCGCTGGCGTCGATGGCGCTGACTTCTGCTGTCGAGCAAGCGTGCTTGATTGCCAGGGCGATAGCACCGCTGCCGGTCCCGAGATCGAGCACTTTGGCGCTGCCCGCAGGCATGACGTCCAGCGCCCAGCTGACCAAGGTTTCGGTGTCGGGCCTAGGGATTAAAACGCGTGCATCAACAGCCAGCGGCAGGCCAAAAAATTCTTGTTGACAGACGATGTAGGCCAATGGTTCGCCGCCCGCCCGACGTTGGCAGAGCAGGTGAAAGCCTTCGCTGACCTCGGGCTGCAGCGGGTCACGGTCGTGGGCAATCAGCCAAGCCCGCTCGCCGTGCGGTTTGCCCAGCACATGCAGCAACAGCAACTGCGCATCGAGCCGGTCCAACCCCAAGCTACAGGCTGTCACGATGGCCTGCGCGCAGTTCAAGGTCTCAGGCATTTCGATTTTCCAGCTCGGCCAGCAGCTCGGCGCCGCGCTCCACTTGCAGTGCAGTCACCACATCTTCGAGGTCGCCCTCCATGATGTAGTTGAGCTTGTACAGCGTCAGGTTGATGCGGTGGTCGGTGAGCCGGCCCTGCGGAAAGTTGTAGGTGCGAATGCGGTCGCTGCGGTCGCCGCTGCCGATCAAGCCCTTGCGCGTGGCGGCGTCTTTGGCGGCGCGTTCGGAGCGGTCTTTCTCATGGATGCGGGCGGTCAGGACTTTCAAGGCTTGGGCCTTGTTGCCGTGCTGACTGCGACCGTCTTGACACTCGGCGACGATGCCGGTGGGCAAGTGGGTGATGCGCACGGCCGAGTCGGTCTTGTTGATGTGCTGGCCGCCAGCGCCACTGGCGCGGTAGGTGTCGATGCGCAAATCGGCCGGGTTGATCTGGATCAGCACCGCCTCGTCGGGCTCGGGCAGCACGGCCACTGTGCAGGCGCTGGTGTGGATCCGGCCTTGGGTCTCAGTGGCGGGCACGCGCTGCACCCGGTGACCGCCTGATTCAAAACGCAGCTTGCCGTAGACGCCCATGCCGGGACTGTCCGTCGGGCCTTCCATGCGGACCACCACCTCTTTGTAGCCGCCGAGTTCCGAGGGCGACTCGCTGACGATCTCGCAGCGCCAGCCGCAGCGCTCCGCATAACGCGTGTACATGCGGAACAAATCGGCAGCAAACAGCGCTGATTCATCGCCGCCAGCGCCCGCTCGAATTTCCAGAAAGGCCGGCCTCGAGTCGTCCGGGTCTTTGGGAATCAACATCAGTTGCAGTTCTTCGTCGAGGCGTGTGATGTCGGCTTTGGCTTCGTCGATTTCGTCTTCTGCCATGGCCGTCATGTCGGGGTCAGCCGCGGCTTCGGCGAGCATGGCTTGGGCGCCAGCCAGGTCGGCCTCGCGGCGCGTCAGCTTGTTGTATTGCGCCGTGATCAGGCTGGCTTCGGCGTGTTCGCGGGTCAGGTTGCGAAAGCGCTCCATGTCGCTGACCACATCGCTGGCCGACAGCAGAGCGTCAAGCTCGTGCAGGCGAAGAATCTGGCGTTCCAAGGTTTGGCGAAGAAAGGGTTTCATCAGAGCATTCAGGGCGATCTATCAAGGGGGCCGCCGACCATAAAAGTCGACGCGATCTTTGGCGTGAAGATCGCCGCTAATGGCTGCTGCTGTCTTTGGGCTGATGGCCGCGTAAGAAGAGCCTGGACACCGTTTGTGCCGTGCTGTCCCGGTTCTCGGCATCGCTGGCGTGCAACTCTGCCATGGCACCGTGGAGCATTTTTTGGGTCAGCCCACGTGACAGCGCTTCGAGTACGGCTTCCACCGGCTCGCCCTTGGCCAGCATCTTTTTGGCGCGGTTAATTTCAAGCGCACGCCACTCGTCGGCTTGGGCATTCAGCTGCTGAATCAGCGGGACCGTACCGCGCTGGTTCAGCCAGTGCATGAAGTTTTGCACGCCAGCGTCAATGATCACTTCGGCTTGCGCCACCGCCGCTTGCCGGTTGTCTTTGCCGGTCTGAACGACTTTGGCCAAGTCGTCGACGGTGTAGAGGTAAATGTCTTCGAGTGCCTGCACTTCGGGTTCGATGTCGCGAGGAACCGCCAAGTCGACCATGAACATGGGCTTGTGCTTGCGCAGTTTGAGCGCCCGTTCCACCGCGCCCAAGCCAATGATGGGCAAGGTGCTGGCGGTGCAACTGATGACCGCGTCAAACTCATGCAGGCGCAAGGGCAGTTCGGCCAGACGCATCACTTCTGCGCCAAAGCGTCCTGCCAGTTTTTCACCGCGCTCCAGTGTGCGGTTGGCAATCGCCATCGATTTCGGATTCTTGGCGGCGAAATGCGTCGCCGCCAGTTCAACCATTTCGCCAGCACCGACAAACAACACCTTGATGTCGCCGAGGTCTTCAAACAGCTGGCCGGCCAAACGCACCGAGGCGGCCGCCATGCTGATGCTGTGTTCGCCGATTTCGGTGGTGCTGCGGACTTCTTTGGCCACCGCAAACGAGCGTTGAAACAACTGGTGCAGCGTGGTGCCCATGGCACCGGCATCTTCCGCGGCACGCACCGCGTCTTTCATTTGGCCTAGGATTTGCGGCTCGCCCAGCACCATGGAGTCGAGGCCGCTGGCGACGCGAAAGGCGTGGCGTGCGGCATCGCCGTTGTGCAGGGTGTAGCTGTGTGATCGCAGCAGCGCGGGGGAAACACCGCCGTTGTGCGCCAACCATTCGATCGTGCTGTCGAGGTCGACGTGCTCGCCTGCGCAATAAATTTCAGTGCGGTTGCAGGTCGACAGCAGCGTGGCTTCAGGCTGGCGCGTCAGAGAGGCGCGCAAACCCTTCAAAGTGGGTTCAATTTGGTCGATGGCAAACGCAAATCGGCCTCGCAAATCGAGCGGTGCTGTGTGATGATTTAAGCCGAGGGCCCAGACTGACATGCTTTGATTATAAATTTTTGGCTGACCGGGGCCGATGACTGGCCTCAAAATGGCCTTTTCTGAGTGCCTGTGCGCTTAAACTGATTGGCAACTTTCCATACCCGCCCATGACTTTTTACCTTCTGGCCAACCACCTGCTGAACTTCGCGGCACCCGCTGCTTTTCTGGCTTTGTTGATGGTCGGTCTGACCGCGCTGCTGCCTTTTTCTAAGCCTAAAACTACTGTAAAAGCCGCCCGTTTAAGCCGGCCGAGTTGGCGCGGGCAGTTCGCGATGGTGTTCACAGCGAACATGCTGGTCACCGTTGGCGGCTTGGTTTTTTTCGGTCATGACGGCAGGTTGTTGACCTACGCAGCCATGGCGCTGGCAGCGGCATTGGTGCAGTGGCTGCTGCTGCGTGGCTGGAAAGCCTGAGACGCTTTCCTTTTCATTACCTTCCCGTTTAACTGGCCGGCGAGAACACATCCACGCGGTCGGTGATGATGCCATCGGTGCCCAGTGCCCACAGCCGATCAGCGGCCGATGCGTCATTCACCGTGTAGCAAAGGACCTTCAAGCCGGCGTTTTGGGCTTGTTGCACGCTGACCGTATTCCACTGCGTGTGCTTGCAGACCACCGCCACACAGTCGAGCCGCAGAGCCGTTTCCAGCCAACCGGCTTGCAAGGCGTCCAACAACAAGGCGCGCGGCAAATGCGCTTGCGCAACGCGGGCGGCTTCGAGCGCGTCGGGTTGAAAAGAACTGAGCAGCGGTTGGG
>CANCCE010000044.1 GCA_947374505.1 Comamonadaceae bacterium
CTGGACTGGCTCAAACTGCTGGTGGCCGAAGACATCTCGCTCGACGTGCTGCAAAGCCAAGACAACAAAGTCTCGGTACCGCCGCTGGTGGGCGCCCTGCTGAAAAACGAACAGGATGTGACGCTGTTTGAAAAACTGGTGTTCATGCAGCGCCAAAACCGCTAATCAGCATCTTAGTTACAGCACTGGAGAATTGAACCCATGAATCCTAAATCAATGCTGAAAGAAGGCCTGTCAGACGCCATTGGTTTTATCGGTGGTGCCTTGATCGGTTATTGGGCGGGTCACCTGCTTGGTTTGGATATCTTTGATCCCGGCTACAGCAACAGCAGTATTGTCGGCATCGTGCTGGTCGGTTTAGGTGGTGGACTGGGCCTGCAAATAGCGCGACGCTGGCGCAACCGCCATGCTGATTGATTTTTTCTACACCTTGCGCTCGGCTAAGTTACCGGTATCGGTCAAGGAATACCTGACGCTGCTGGAAGCGCTGAAGGCCGGCGTGGTCGGGCCGAACAGCGGCGATGCCGACCCGTCCGGCGAAGGTGCTTACAAAATCGATGATTTTTATTACCTGAGCCGCACTGTGCTGGTGAAGGACGAAAAGCACTACGACAAGTTTGACCGCGCCTTCGCGTCCTACTTCAAAGGCGTCGAGAGGGTAGCCGACTTCACCAAGGACATTCCACTCGAATGGCTGCGCAAAAACCTAGAACTCGAACTCAGCGCTGAAGACAAAGCCAAGATCGAAAAGATGGGTTGGGACGAGCTCATGGAAACCTTGAAAAAACGTTTTGAAGAGCAAAAAGAACGCCACGAAGGCGGCAGCAAATGGATTGGCACGGGCGGCACCTCGCCGTTTGGGGCCAACGGTTTTAATCCGCAAGGCATCCGCATTGGTCAGGAAAAAAGCCGCAACAAAAGTGCTGTCAAAGTGTGGGACCAACGCGCCTACAAAGACTACGACGACTCGCAAGAACTCGGCACGCGCAACATCAAGGTGGCGCTGCGTCGTTTGCGCAAATTTGCCAGGCAAGGCAGTGCTGAAGAGCTCGACCTCGACGACACCATCAAGTCCACGGCCGCCAATGCCGGCTGGCTCGACATCAAGATGGTGCCCGAGCGCCACAACAATGTGAAAGTGCTGCTGCTGATGGATGTCGGCGGCACCATGGACGAACACATCGCCCGTGTTGAAGAGTTGTTCTCCGCCAGCAAGTCTGAGTTCAAGCATTTGGAGTTTTATTACTTTCACAACTGCGTCTACGACTTTATGTGGAAGAACAACCACCGCCGCTTCAGCGAGAAGTTCGCCACGTTTGACATCATTCGCAAGTACAACAAAGACTACAAGCTTATCTTTATTGGCGATGCCACCATGAGTCCTTACGAGATCCTGCAGCCCGGTGGCAGTGTCGAATACAACAACGCAGAGAGCGGTGCTGAATGGATCCAACGCCTGACCAGTGCCTTCCCGAAATTCGCCTGGATCAACCCCGAGCCACAAGGCGTCTGGCCATACCGGCAGAGCATTGCCGTGATGCAGCAGCTCGTCGGTAACCGGATGTACCCTTTGACACTCAAAGGACTTGAAGAAGCCATGCGTCTGCTGACCAAGTGACCGTAAACTGGCGCGCGTGACATTTGACTTACCCCGTAGCCGTTTTTTCTTCATTTTTGTCGGGGTCGTGGCCGCGTGGACGGCACTGACAACCATCGTCCACGCGCAGCCCAGCGCCAACGCATTTGATATTCGCATTGAAGCGCCAGAAGACATTCGGAGCTTGTTGGAGCGCCATCTGCAACTGCAGCGCTTTCGCGCCGTGACCGACCTAGAAGACGCTGAACTCGCCCGGTTGATGGTGCTGGCCGACACGGATGTGCGCAATCTGCTCGGCACTTTGGGTTATTTCAGCCCGGACGTTCAGATCAGCCGCAGCCCGGCCAGCACGCCCCCCACCCAACCCACGATTGTTGTGACGGTCGTGCCTGGACCGACCACCCGCACGGCGCAGACGACGATGCGCTTCAACGGCGATATTGCGAGCTCCCCCGATGCGGACGCCGCGAGGCTGCGCGACAGCATCAATCAGAACTGGCGCTTGCCGCCCGGCCAGCCTTTCACGCAAGACAGTTGGGACGCCGCCAAGACACAAGCGTTACGGCAACTGGTGGCGCGGCGTTACCCGGCGGGGAAAATCTCCTATAGCTTGGCCGACATCGACCCCCCGACACATGCCGCCACGCTCACGCTGGAGCTGGACTCCGGCCCGCTGTACCGCTTGGGCGAACTCAAAGTCAGCGGCTTGGAGCGTTACGACCCGGTGCTGGTGCCGCGTCTGGCACGCTTGATGCCCGGTGATATTTACGACCAACGCCAACTCGTTGAGGCCCAGCAACGGCTGGCCGGCAGCGGTTATTTCGATTCAGCCTATGTACTGGTCGACCCGGACAGCGACCCGAACGCTGCACCCGTCACGGTGCAGGTACGCGAAGCCAAACTGCAAAAAGTGGTGCTCGGCGTCGGCCTGACCACAGACACCGGACCACGTGCGTCGATTGAGCACACCCATAACCGGGTGCCCGGCTTGGACTGGCGAGCCGTGACCAAGCTGCAACTTGACAGCAAGCTCCCATTAGCCCAGACCGAGTGGACCTCTTTGCCCGACGCCGACAACTGGCGCTGGGTCTCGTTGGCGCGCGTCGCGCGGATGGACGACAACGAGCTGGTCACCGACGCACAGACCCTGCGCTTCGGTCGAGTGCAAATCGGTGACCGCATCGATCGCTCAACGTATGTGCAATACGACCGTGCCACGGTGACCGCCAGCGGCACCGCCAGCACGCTGAACGATGCACGCCTCGGCGACGGTTCCGCGCTGAGCCTGAACTACGGCTGGACCGGCCGTTACTTTGACAGCCGGCCCTTTCCCTCGCGCGGCTATGGACTCGGATTTGACGTCGGCGGCGGCACCACGATGGGCGCCAACCGGCAACCCTTTGTGCGTGCGGTCGGTCGCTGGATGGGCATCGCGCCGCTGGAGCGCGGCCGCATTGCCATGCGCGCCGAAGGCGGTGCGGTGCTGGTCACCAACGATGCCGCCATGCCCGCGACACAGCTGTTTCGCACGGGCGGCGACACCACCGTGCGCGGCTACGGACTGCGCGACATCGGTATCGCCCTGCCCAACGGCTTGACCGGCCCCGGTCACTACATGGCGGTTGCCAGCGCTGAGTGGCAACGGCCGATTTTGAGCGGCGGCTTGCCGACCGACTGGGAAAACACGCTCTTCATTGACGCCGGCAATGTGGCGGACAGCGCAGTGGATCTAAGCCGGAATGTGGCGGTCGGCATCGGTACCGGCGCACGCTGGAAAAGCCCGATCGGGCCGCTGCAGATCGATCTGGCCTACGGCGTGAAAACCCAGCAAGTGCGACTCCACGTCAGCGTTGGCTTTGTGTTTTAAATGCGGCAGACACTTCGCTTTTTTTCACGCTTTGTCGCTGGCACGCTCCTGCTGCTGGGACTGACAGCTGGCGGCGTTTGGTGGTGGAGTGGCAGCCAAGGCTCACTCGCCACCGCCTTGCGTTGGGTCAGCCAATCGACAGTGTTGCTAGCCCCGAGCAGCTTGAGTGCTGAAGATGTCACCGGCTCCATCCGACATGGCGGCCGCGTTGGACGCTTGAGCTGGCAAAACAAGGGCCTGCGCGTCACGGCATCGCAGATTGAGGCTCGATGGCAAGTACTAGAACTCATATCGGGCCGACTGCAGATCGATCAGCTGCATCTGGCGAGCCTGCAGATCGACCCCCTCGACACCCCTGAAAAGCCTGCGGCAACATTGCCACCGGCTCTGAGCCTACCCTTGGACGTCGCGTTGGCAGACTTGGCTGTGGGTCAAATCACCTGGGGCGGTCTACCCGCAGTTCAAGCCGCAGAACTGCGCGCCAACTACCACTACGCCAACGCGCAACACGCCCTCACCTTAGACCATGTGCAAGTCGCCAGCGGCAGCTATCAGGGTCGCATCAGCTTGGCCGCAGACAGCGCCATGACGCTGGACGCCAGCCTGACGGGCGAGCTGCGGGCGGCACTTTCCAGCGGCGTCAAGCCACTGCCCTTGACCCTTCAAGCCACAGCCCAGGGTGCATTGACTGAATTCACCTTGAAGGCGGCACTCGGACTCGATGGCACACCCCTTCGCAGCGGCCTGCAACCGCAAGCCAACGTCAGCGCCCGCATTTCTCCTTGGGCCGCGCAGCCACTGCCGGAAGCCGACGCCACCTTCCTTGACCTCGACCTGGCCATGCTGTGGCCGCAGGCGCCCCAAACCCAGCTCACCGGAACGGCGCAGGTGGTGCCGCAAGGTGGTGCCGGCTGGTCACTCACAACAGCACTGAAGAACCGCCGCGCCGGTCCGTGGGATCGGCAACGTTTGCCCATCGACCAGCTCCAAGCCAACGGTGAATGGCGGGACGGCAAAGCCTTGTTGCGCTCACTGGACGCGCAACTCGGCACCGGCCGACTGCAAGCCCGTGGCGAGTGGACAGACAACATGACGTCAAAAGCCGTCAGCAACGACTGGCAAGTCCATGTGCAGCTTCAGCAGATCAACCCTTCGGCCCTGCATTCAAAGTGGACGACGCAGCTGATGAACGGCAACGCTGCGCTGAAGTCGACGGGCGACACGTTCGAACTCGCTGCATTGCAAGTGCGCACACGCGATGCGGAAATCAAAGCCACTGGTCAATTTCAGCCGAAGATGCTCGGCGGCAAAGGCCAGCTATCGCTGTCAGCACCCGGCATTCAAGTGGACGCGAATGGAGCGTTGAAGCCAACCACCGGCAGCGGCCAACTCACTGTAAAAGCTGACGACATGAAACAGGCATTGCGCTGGTTGCGCGGCCTGCCGGGTCTGACTTCACCGCTCGAAGCTGCCGCCGCGCAAGGCCGTGGCCAGCTGTCAGTGGACTGGCAAGGGGGTTGGCAGGATCCGCAACTCAAAGCGTCACTGACTGTACCGACGTTGGAATTGCAACCGACACCAACCAGCCTACAACTGCGCGACATCCAAGTCAGCCTGAACGGTCGCCTGAGCCAAGCGCAATTAACGGCGAAGGGTCGGGCTGACATCGGCTCGCGGCGCATCGTGCTGGCGCTAGTTGCGGAGGGCGGCAGCAACGCCAAGTCGCTGCCCTCTATTTCGTCTCTGTCGTCATGGCAGGCGATCATCAAGCAACTCAAGCTTTCGGTCGAAGACCCGGGGTTGGGCGCGGGTGTCTGGCGTCTTGAAGCACAACGCGCTTTTAACTTGCGCGGTGCCGCCGACTTGATCGAGCTGGACGCTGGCCAAGCCAGTCTGACAGCCCCCACCTCACAGCTTGGTGACCGCCACACAGTGCCAAGCCAAGCGCTGTTGGCTTGGCAGCCAACACGCTGGCAACCGGGTGAATTCGTCACGGCAGGCTCGCTCAAAGGATTGCCATTGGCTTGGACAGAATTGCTGCTGGGCCCAAAAATCACCAACGCCGGCTTGGTGGGCAACCTGATTTTTGACGGCGAATGGGATGTTGCGATCGGCCCCACGCTGAAGCTCACAGCGCAACTCGCGCGCAGCAGCGGCGACCTCACAGTACTAGCGGAAAGCGCCGATGGTGTGCAGGCGCGTGTGGCGGCCGGTATTCGTGAGGCTCGCCTCAGCGTCAACAGCAATGGCAGCGCGCTCACTGCCCAACTGCGCTGGGACAGCGCACGCGCCGGTACGGCTGAGGGGCAATTGCGCACACAACTCAAACGCACACCGGCGAGCGATGCCACCGCGCAAGACGGACCATCAATCGCTGGCTGGACTTGGCCCGCAGACGCGGCTCTCAGCGGTCAACTCAAAGCGCAGCTACCGCGTCTTGGCGCATGGTCGGTGCTGGCACCACCGGGCTGGCGACTGCGCGGCTCATTGGGCACCAACATGACCGTCCAAGGGACCCGTTCCACACCGCAATTTGTGGGGGACTTGCAAGCCGATGATATGGCACTGCGCTCCGTGGTCGACGGCTTTGAATTCAGCAACGGCCGTCTGCGTGCCCACATCGACGGCACGCGCCTGCGCATCAGAGAGTTCACGCTGCACGGTGCCGGGGCTAAAGATACTGGCGGCGTGCTCAGCGCAGAAGGTGATGTCCGCTGGAGTCAAGGCGCACCGCAGGTCACACTGACAGCGCAGCTTGAACGATTGCGCACCAGTATTCGCAGCGACCGACAACTCACACTCTCAGGCAAGCTCCAAGGCTCGCTCACGGGCCAAACGGCCAACATTTCCGGCGCCCTGACAGTTGATCAGGCACGCATTGTCTTGCCCGACGAAAGCCGACCGCAGCTCTCAGACGATGTTCGAGTGCGAACGCTGCAAACCAAGTTGCCGGCAATGAGCACTGCGCAAACGAACAAGCTCGTCACAAAAATCGATGTGCAAATAGACCTTGGCGACGACTTTCGCATTGAAGGCAAAGGCATCAAAACGCGCATGCGCGGCTCACTGAACCTGCTAGGCGAATCGGTCAGCGCACCACGTCTGCTGGGGTCCATCACGACCCGGGGCGGCGAATACCGTGCTTACGGCCAAAGATTAGACATCGAAACCGGGGTGCTGAGATTCACCGGTCCGATTGACAATCCGACCCTGACTATTCTGGCCATTCGCCCCAACCTGACCCAGCGCGTTGGCGTGGAAATTACCGGCACGGCACTGCTACCCAATGTGCGCCTGTACGCTCAACCCGACTTGCCTGATGCCGAAAAATTGTCCTGGCTGGTGCTGGGCAGATCATCTGCCGCAGGCGGTGCCGAAGCTGCCCTGCTGCAACAAGCCGCCATCGCTTTATTGGGCAGCAAAAGCGGCGGTATGACCGGCGGACTCGCCTCGTCCTTGGGTCTGGACGAACTGTCTTTTCGGGCGCCTTCCAGCAGCGGCGACACCAGCGCCGCCGCCGCGGGCGCCATCACACTGGGCAAGCGTTTTTCACGGAATTTTTATGCTGCTTACGAACGCTCGTTGTCGGGAACAGTGGGCACGCTCTTCATGTTTTACGAGCTCTCGCGGCGCTTTACCGTACGCGCCCAAACCGGTGAACAAACCGCGATCGACCTGATCTTCACCGTGCCCTACGAGTGAAGCTTTCGAAGGAAATCGACCTCTCCCAGAATACAATTACCCAAAATTGCCGCCATAGTTCAACGGATAGAACGAGTGCCTCCTAAGCGCTAGATACAGGTTCGATTCCTGTTGGTGGCACCAGTTGATCACATCAGATCGTGTGCATCAATCTCACAACCCGCGTCGCCTAAAGCAGTGCCGGGGTTTCTTGCTTCAAGCGATTTGTAGACGTGGATGAGAGCTTGCCATGAAGAAGAGGACGCTCTAGAGTCGATCATGCCTCGCCACTCTTTTTAGCTCTTAAATTTCAATCCTCATCCAAGGATGACAGACATGACTCAGTTGCCATCAGGACGGAGACTTGTGAAAGGTCTTTTTTTTACTCTCACCGTGTGTCTAAGTGGCTTTGCCAGCTGCGCCTGTGGCCAGGCCTTTCCCATCAAGCCGATACGCATCATTTCGCCATACTCGCCCGGCGGCGGCAATGATGTGATCGCTCGCGCAGTCGCAGTTCAGCTGAGCCAGAAGCTGGGCCAGCCGGTCCTTGTCGAAAATAAACCTGGCGCCAATACCCTGATTGGTGCCGATTACGTCGCCAGACAGCCGGCGGACGGTTACACCATCATCCTGCTGCCAACCCAGCACGTTTACAACTCGGCCCTTTACGACAAGATGCCCTATGACCCGATCGAGGACTTCACACCCATCACGCTAGTCGGGTCTGCGCCGCTGCTGTTGGTAGCGCACGAGGCGGCTCCATTCAAAAACCTGAAGGAACTCATTCAGTACGCGAAAAAGCGACCTGCGAATGACCTTACTTTCAGTACCGCGGGTGTCGGCTCCTCAGGTCACTTGGCAGGGGCATTGCTGGGGCAAGTCACTGGCCTGCAGTTCCAGCACGTCGCGTACAAGGGAGCCGCACCCGCAGCCAATGCGCTCTTCAGCCACGAAGTCATGATGAGCATTTCGCCGCCTTCGACGCTGCTGCCGTTTGCACGCGCAGGCAAGATTATCGCGATCGGAATGACTGGCAATATCCGTTCCCAAGCCGCTCCAGACATCCCCACCATCACCGAGCAGGGCCTGTCCGACTATGACGCGGGGCTGTGGTACGGTTTTCTTGGCCCAGCCAAGATGCCGCATGACGTGGTGATGAAGCTGAACAGCGCGATAACTTCTGTCATCAATGGCAAGGACATGAAGGAAGTGTTCGCCAAGCAAGGCTTGGACGCCTACAGTTCAACGCCGGATGAATTCGCTAAGCTGATGGCCAGGGACTTAAAGCGCTGGGTGCCAGTCGTCAAGGCGGCCGGTATGAAGCCTCAATGAATCTCTGCGCAGCGGAAGTTGACTCCTGTTGCTCAGGTTTTGGTTTGCGCATTTTCAATGGCAGATTGGGCGCGATTGGCTGACTGGGCAGCTGCTTTGTTTCATGCTCGTTCAGCGTCTTTCAGTCCGGCATCTTTATCAAGGTTTTATAGAGATTCCTTAGTGCGATGTCGGTTCGTTTGAATATTGCCCCCCCAAACTTGGATTGCCAGTGTGTACAGTGGCTGTGGCTGTGGCTTTGACTCCTTCATCTCAAGCCCCATTAACTAAATTTTAATAATTTATTTAGCAACTCTCATTCAAAATAAATATAGTTACTAATATTAATAACAAAAATAGTAAAATATAACTACCAAATAACATTAATTTATATAATTAAATTACCAATACTATTCATATTTTTCCCTACAAAAGATAGTCATTCGACTCTTAATTTTGAATAGTAAATTTATCAATGCTACCATTATTAAATTGCAGTCTAATTATTCAATTAATCGCGAAACATCCCGTGCTTCCGCACCTCAACATCAAATCCACTGGCCATGCAGCGCATTCGCGTGGCTCTGCCATAGGGTGTACTGTGACTACGGCCAATTTTTCCCACGGCTATCCCTGCCCGGCAGCTGCTGGCAAGATACATTTTGAATGCTTCAATGGTGATGGTCTGGTTCAGATGCGCGGCGCTCAGTTGCCCAGTGCTCAGTTTCCCGTGAAGTCACTCAAACACCGCAAAGCCCCGGTCACACGCTTTAGACACCCACCCCAGCGCGTCTTGCCTCAGGCATTTGCCTATGAACGCCAATCCCGCCTAGGAGCTGAGGTCGCAGGGCAGTTTCTTGATAACAAGGTCCGTCATGTTGAGGCTCACCTTGTGGGCAAGCATATATCTTGACCTTCAGTTCACGGATTTAAGAGATTGACATAAAAAATGACGGGCAAATATTATTCACAAAGAATATTAATCAGTTTTGTGAAATTTTATCAATCCGTAGCACCGGAATGGGTCCGGAGAGAGTGCCTTTACGTGCCGTGTTGCTCTGACTACATGATACTTTCGATCTCCAAACACGGCTCACTTAAAGGCGCCATGAAAGGATTATTCAGAATTTGCCGCTGCAGAAAACCTTACGGCGGAATAGACTTACCTTAACTACTATCAATACTATTATTATGGACGGCTGTATAAAATTCCTCATATTACTTATTCTTCTCGGTGTTGTGATATGGATGTTCTGAAAAAATTACACAAAAACTGGGGTTTTTCGACCAGACCATTACCAATCGCCGTATTATTATTTTTATTCATCGCGTACTGTGAATTTCATCTTATTCGGGAGAAAATTCCAAATGGATTTCTAAAAGGGTCATTTCCGAGTATGCTGGTGATGCCCCTTGTTCTCTTTGCTACAAATCTCTTCACATCGATTCGATTTCACACCCCTCATCACAAAATTATTATTACTTTCATTGCGACTGGCATGATGTCCCTTTGGTTGGAGTGGCTTGTGCCCCTGTTTTACAGTCGCTCAACCGGAGATATTAATGATGTAGTCGCTATGTTTATCGGATGGTCTATCTATTGTGTAGTCCACCAGTTAAGCTGGCAACACAAATAAAATAAGAATACATCAAATCAAGCGATTTATACAAGGGTGAATTCAAAAGTAAAGTGCGCCTCGAAAGTCAGGGCGATCGCTAAAGCCGTATCAATGAACCTAAGCGCAGCGCATCGGAACATTGCAACTGGGGCAAAAAAAAAGCGGCAAAGTTCAACGATAGAGATAAACCCTTGCTGTAGGCGACCCCTTCGACCAAATGTGATTCCTACGGGTGCAGTTCAGGTTTTGGTTTGCGCATTTTCAATGGCAGTTTGAGCGCGATTGGCTGACTGGGCAGCAGCTTTGTTTTGAACCACCATGCCCAATAACCGGGCACCGTGCTCTATGGCGATCGAGCCATACGAGATGTCGCCATTGATCACCGAGTCTTTGTGAAACTCAACACGCTCTGCGGCATATATATTGCCGTCAACTCGGCCTGCGACCAAGATGCGATGCGCATGAATGTCGCCGGCCACCTCGCCCGTCGGGCCAATCGCCACTGAGATTTTGTTGCCTGGGGCGGTCTCGATATTGCCCATGACTTTGCCATCAATTCGGACGCTGTCTAACAACACCAAACGGCCAAAGATCGTGGTGGTGCGACCGACCAGGGTGTCAAACCTTTCTTGCGATGCAGTGAAAGATTTGTTTTTTAATTTTTCAAACATGGCAAGCATCTCGGGTGAAAGCGATGACGAGGATTTTCATGGTGACTTGACCGGCAAAACTTGCAGCGGGTTCAAGACCTTGCCATGGTGGAAAATTTCGAAGTGCAGATGCGGCCCGGTGGAACGCCCCGTGCTGCCGACATCGCCAATCACCATTCCACTGTCCACCGGCGTGTTTTCAAGGACGCGGCGCTTGCTCAAATGGGCATAGCGTGTCACGAAGTTTTCAGCATGCTTGATTTCGATCACATGACCGTAGCCAGCGTCCCAATCGGAGCGGACGACTACGCCCGGGCCTGCGGCGAGCACCTTGGTGCCCACCTCAGCGGCGAAATCAATCCCCTCATGCATGGCCAAAGCACCCGTGAAGGGATCATTGCGAAGACCAAAACCGCTGGTCAAACGAAAATCAGAGTAGACAGGCACGCCAATCGGCAAGGTCTCTAACCACTCTAGATTATTTCTCCACTTGGTCTCATAGGAGGCCAGAGAGTCGCGCATGCCTTGGGCTTGTTCGGCGGTTTGATGCAACTCCGTTTGCAGGGGTTGACGAAAAAAGCCCGTCTTGAAAAATGGCGGCAATTGGGCTGACACGAAAGGACCGCCCTTGAAGTCGTCTTTGCCAGTGAAACGGCCTTTGAAGGCTACCGGCGTGGCCAACTCCATGAACCGGTTTTTCAGGGTCTCTAACTTTTTAACGTCTTGAACGTTTTGGTCGAGGGCACTTTTAAGTTGGTCCAGACGCTCACGGTAGACGGCCTCCATGCGCTTTTGTTCGAACTCACTGGTCACGCCGCCCATGCTGCGTGCAAGTTCGGGGTTGTACTCGACTGCGATGCGAAGGCCCACCCAGTTCAACGCAAAGCCTAAAAAAAGCATCCCCGCGGCCAATGCCAAGGCTGCCAGCAACACATTGCGCGCAGTGATGGAAATTTTTTTAACCTGGCTGGTGGGGCCAGAAAGCCACATTAGTTGCATGCGAATCCAAACAAAGGGAGTCGGATCTTAGCCATTTGCGCGGACGGCGTCTACCTTATAGAAAGATAACAAAGAGCACTCTGACGTACCCCAAAACGTTTAGGAAGGAAGCCGGGCGGTGTTTTTCACGCTCGGATATCGTCAAAAGGCTTTGCTGACCCTGACCCGAAAAAATGAGCCTGCGAGCGCGTTGGCGGCTGTGATCGTCTTCATATAAGAGACGCTGATGCTGGCATCCAGCGGTTTGATCAAGGCCGTGAACAAAGCCCCCGCGCTGGTGTCGTTGAACTTGCCAAACTTGTCGACCGAGTCTGACTGGTACTGCTGGACATAGAGCAGATGCGGCCCCACCGAGCCAAAGGAGGTTTGGTACAGCGCGGCCAGGTCCACGCCCCCGAAATTACCGCTGCGGACATCGGTGTCCTTGTTGCGGGTGTTAAAACCCAAAGACACTTTGGCTCCGAGACGCCAATCTGGCGTGGCGTTGTACGACATCGCCAAGCCCGTGCGCAGCGTGTAGAAGTTACCGAATCCGATGTTCGGTGTAATGACCGAGGGGCTGTACTTGCCGGTGGGCAAGGCCAGCGTGAGGCCGGCGGTCAGCAGTGTGCCGGCCTGCCGATAAACCCAAGACCCTGCTAATTCTGCGTCACCCCAGCCCTGCACAACGCCACTGGCATCCGTCGCTCTGGCGGCCAATCCGGCTTCATAACTGCTGTTCAAATTAGTCTGGATGAGCCCATTCACCAAGGGACTTGGCCCGGCGGCGACGGGCACCAGGCCGGTCAACCGGACATCCCTTTCTTGCCTGAGCATGTAGGGCAGGGTGAAGGTGGCGATCAGCCTGCCGCCGGCGTAGCGAGGCTCTGTCAAGTAACCCATGACCAGACTGGCTTGGGTCTGGGTTTGCCTAAGGTCCATCGTCACTTGAGACGTGTAATGGACGGCCACCGGAAGCGGCGCCCCTGTCGAAGGGTTGGCCGTGATGGTTTTAGTCTCGAAAGAAACCAGTGGCTGGCCATCACTGCCCGTCACTTTGTCAATTTTGACAGCGGTGATCGCGGTGCTTCCGTACCAGCCGGGCTGATTCAGTGCAGCGCCGATTTCGCCGCCCAAGTTACCGGCCATCGGGAAGCGAAGTTTGTAATCTTCCGCCGCAAAAGTGCGCCCTGCGCAGACCAAAGAACACAGGAAGACTAGGATTTCAGCGGTTTGGCCGCGGATGAAATGAGCGACGATCACGGTTGTGATCATCGCCCGATTTGGCCTGTGTCACATCAAAAAAGCATAAAAACGCAAAAATGTCTTGCAGAACCAACAAAATGATTCGTGAAGCCCCGAGCGGCAAAACGTCCAGATGTTGGACGATCTTTCATTTCAAACTTAGTTTGCAGGAAGCCCGTAGGGGGAAGCAGGCTCATTGAGTTGCGAATCCATATTGCCGTAAAACTGACGCATTTCTTCCAGTGTCTTCGGTTTCGCAGGGGCACCGGAACTGGGACTTCTAGAGATATCGAACGTCACATCCGCGCGGATTTCCTTGTCTTTGGCCCCATGCGCAAAGCCACCATTGGCACCGTTGCCAGCACTGACCACACCACTTTGCTTCGCCGCTTGAAAAAGATGCTCCTTCTTCAAGCGGTATTGCCGCATCAATCCGGCTATCTCCTTCAATCCTTTGCTCACCTCGGCTTCGCGCGCCCTGGCCTTTTGGAGCACAAGCTCGCGTTGTTTGGCCGCCTCTGCCAAGGTTTCGTCAGCGAGCTTTTGTTGCAAGGCAGCCATTTGATACTGCAGCTCTTCTAGGGCGGTCATGGCACTCTCCGATTCAAAGTTAAAAGAAAAATAGATAGCTGACTACTTGTCTTAATTGACATGGATCGTAGCGACCTGACTTGCGCCAAAGACCACAAATCCCCGCAAAGGCTCACCATTTCTCTCTTTTTTCAGTGTTTGAGGTGATAAATTCCTGACCACTGGCTTCAAGATCGCAAGTTGCGTGGGTCGGGCTGAATTTATGCTGCGTCTGGTTTTTTTATTAGTCTTTGTGCTTTTCCAAATGCCTGGGTATGCGGTAGAGCCGGGCTATTCAGTCTCGCAGGCGTATCACCTAGATACGGCGGCAGACGTTTCAATAGACGCCGCCGCTAAACGCCACTTCACCCCCTACGAAGGCACTTTGCGCCTCGGGTTTGAGTCCGGTGCCGTGTGGATTGAACTGACGCCGATCTCTTGGACGAACACCACCGATGTTAGCGACGCCAAAAATTCACCGATTTTGCGGGTCGGCCCTCACTCTCTGGACCACATTGAGGTTTATGAGTTCGTTGCCGGCCAATGGGCTCGGCAAGTGGGGGGCGACCAACACACCAACAAAGCCAACATCTGCCCTGATGATTACCACTGCTTTGCCTTGAGCCCAATGACGGCGACGAACACCCCTGTCTATGTCAGGATTCAGACCAAGGGATTGATGGTCATTGAAACTGAGATATTACATTCGGACGCCTTGACGACAGTGGTCGCCCAACGCATCGGAAAAATAACTTTTTCCTTGACGATAGCCATCGTCTTACTCGTCTTTGGTGTGGCCTTACTGGCGATAGAGCGCTCCATCTTGTTGCTGGTCTACAGCGTATTCCAGTTGGCAGTGGTTCTTTTTGTGGTGGCCAACGTCGGCCTGCTGGCTCACCTTTTGCCGGGGTGGTCGACAGATAACGTAGACAAAATGAGCACTGTTCTTTTTTTCGCCCGGGTGGCGTTGACCGCGCTCACAGGCTGGGCGTTATTGGAAGCGCATCAACCTTCGCAAATTTACAAAAAAATGATCATGATGATGATCTGTCTGTCCTTCATCAATCTTGGATTGATTTATTCAGAACACTCCCTGAACGCTACAAAACTCAACTTTTACCTATTTTTCATCAATCCACTGGTTCAAATTTACGGTATCTTGTCTTGCGTGAATCTATCCAGCGTGCGGCGCGGTATTTATGTGTTTTGTTATGGTGCCAACTTGGTGTTGATCGTGATTGGTTCATTGTTTGTGTTTTCCAATATGACTATCGGCGGTCCCGTCGGATTCTTTCATAGCGGAAATGACTGGCGACTCAATGGCGTGATCATCGGACTAATCGTATTCTTAGTAGTTCTGAGTGAGCAGCGCCTCAGAAATTCAGCGAGAGTGACCGAACTGGACACACTGCGTTCAAGCTCAGAACAAGCCCGAGCCAATGAAGACAAGCTCAGCGAGCGGCGCGCGTTGGTCGACATGCTGACACACGAGTTGAAAAATCCGCTAGGCACCATCCGCTTTGCGCTGGCCTCTCTCAAGCGCCAGATCACTGGCGACAGCGACTCTCTGCAACGCATTCAGCGCATTGATGCATCGGTCAACCGGATGGATGATTTGATTGAACACGTGGCACGTTCCAACAAGATTGAGCGTACCGACGTCATGGCGCAACCAGAATCGATCCCTGCGATCGACATCGTCCACGAATTGATCCAAGAATACCCGGATGTCGATCGATTCAAGGTCTCCATCCAAGAAGGCTCAGTCTTTAAAGCCGACCGACAAATGCTCATCGTGATCTTGGAAAACCTCATGAGCAACGCGCACAAATACGCCGCAATTGACGAGTCAATCACCGTGACCGTCACCACCGAAGC
>CANCCE010000045.1 GCA_947374505.1 Comamonadaceae bacterium
GCCGTTTTCAATGCCTGAAATAGTGGCGCGACTCATGCCCAGTTGCCCGGCAAGACTTGCTTGCGAGAGCTTCTTACGTTTACGGGCGACGCAGATCAAGCGGCCAATTTCCCTTAAGTCCATAGTGCATCCTTTACAATGCAAAAGATTAATATTTAGAGATTTGCATTTTATACGATGCATTATTTTCTTACAAGGATCATCGTTGCGGGAGTATTTCTATTTGTTTGCGATTCAAGACGGGATCTTCAGGGGCTTCTCCTTAAGAGAATCGTCACTTCTTAGCGGTCACGCTTTGCCGCTTTCTTTACGTTTTAAGGCTTAAACGGGCTGGCATCACTTTTGCTGAGTAGGGTTAGGGAATGCTGCACACATCCGTGTGCTGTCGACTCGTCGACATTCACCCGCTACCCGCCAGGAGTGATATATGAACCCCGAATTTCAACTTATCGTGAAGCAAGCCGCTGCAGGTCAATCGCTTACGTTCAAAGATGTGTCGCGCTTTTCGCCGAGCGACATTCGCCTTGGCATTCAGTGGCTGATGGCCGAAGAGCAAAACGACTTGGCGCAAGCGCTGGCCGATGCGGGCATTGCCCTGTATCCGCAGAGCGAAGACATTTTGGCCATGGCAGGTTTGCTGGCCATGACGCGGCAAGACTGGTCGCTGGCGATTGAGCTGCTGCGGGATCTGTGCGTCGTGCAACAAGACCTCACCCAGCCCATGACTTACCGCATGCTGGCCCGCGCGCTGTACTGCAACTTAGACCCGGCAGAAGCCATACAGGTCGTAGAACAAGGCTTGGCCTTTTGGCCTGAAGACGCAGACCTTTTGCAAGAGCGTGAAGTCATGGCCGAGCACCTCATGGCCATGCCGGCGACAGGCCTTCACAGCTAAATATTTGCGCCATGCAAGCGGCAAATTGTGAAAAAAAGGGCGATGAACGGCAAAGAACTGCCGTTTTGCGACCATTTTTCGCCGCTTTCGCAAGGTGTCGCAGGTTGGCACTCTTTGTGCTCTAGCTTTTGCCGTAGTGGCAAGCTTGCCAACCGATTCAGGAGAAAACCATGTCCGTGATCAATACCAACGTCAAAGCGCTGTATACCCAAGCCGCGATGAAAACGACTGACCGTGCCAGCTCGATTGCTATGCAGCAGCTGTCCACCGGCAAGCGCATCAACTCAGCGAAGGACGATGCTGCGGGCTTGGCTATTTCGACGCGCATGACGCAGCAAATACGCAGCTTGAACCAAGCCATGCGCAATGCAGGCGACGCGGTGTCCTTGATTCAGACGGCGGAGGGCGCGACCAGCCAGATCACGAACATGTTGCAGCGGATGCGAGAACTCTCCATCCAGGCCATCAATGACACCAACGCGACCGATCAGCGTGGCTATTTGGACTTGGAGTTTCAACAGCTGAAGCAAGAAATTGTGCGGATTGCCGACACCACAGAATGGAACGGCTTTCCCATCTTGAACGGCACCACCGGTGAGCGCGTGGGAGAGCGGCCGGTTTACAAAGCCACATCGGCCGGGACGTCTACCGATGGGTTGAATTACACGGCTGGGGCCCCTACGTTGGTCACTAATGCAGGGCCAATAACCTCAATGGTTGGCGCTCTCGCCAAGGCTGGTACGGTGAGTATTGTGTGCACTAGTGGTACTGCGGCTACGGCAACATTAACCCTGACGGATGGTTCAAAAACAACTTTTGCTGGTGTTGTCGACGCAGCTGCTAAGACAATTACTTTCACGAACACACCCTTAACAGGCGGCGCTGGCACGGGTACTTTTGTGATTACGTCCGGTACAGTTTTCTCCACTAACGACGGTTTGTCCTTTGCCGTCAGCCGCGCCTTCACCCCCATAGCGGCTATGGCGTCGAATGACGTTCAGATCAATGGCGTCACCATCGGCGCTTCCTACGCCTCTGACGACAAGTTTTCCCCTGCAGCCTCCGCCGCTAGCAGTGCTATTGCCCGTGCAGCCGCGATCAATCTGGCCACAAGTGCGACTGGCGTGGCGGCTGTGGTCAATGCCAACGTCATGTCCGGCAGCGCGATGGGGACCAACCTGGCATCGGCCACTGGCACGGTGACCATCAACGGCTTCACCTCCGCCTCCATCACAACAGCGGCCAACAACACGCGGGAATCTCGCGCAGCAGTGGTCAGCGCGATCAATGCCATCAGCGCACAAACCGGCGTGGTGGCCATTGACAATATCAACGACACCCAAGGCATTCGCCTGGAGGCGGCTAATGGCCGAAATATTGAGCTGGCTTTTAACAGTCTCGGCAGTTCTTCTGCCGATTTTGCAAAAAGTACAGGTCTGAGGGAAGGCTTGCAGGTGGGTACCTACTCCCTTGAAACCTCGGTGGAAGGGGCCTTGAAAGTCACCACCGTGTCGACGGGCGACTGGACCCGCGTGGGTCTCAAGCCTGCGGACTACACGGTTAACCAAGCGGTCATCAACAGTGGCGTGCGGCCAGAGGTTACCGCCGCTGGCAACATCAAGACGCTGGGCGTTGGCGACTTGTCTATCAATGGCATCGCTATTCGTGCAACGACCCCGAATGACGATAAATTTAGCAGCACCATATCGCTGACCAGTTCAAAATCCGCCAGTGCCATTGCCATTGCCGCGGCCATCAATGACAGCCGTGCTTTGACGGGTGTGACGGCCAAAGCGAATTCGGTCTCAACAAGTGGAACCACCACGGTGATCGCCAATAATGTGACCGGAACTCAATCCCTGATCATCAACGGCGTGAATGTGCAGGTTGTGTTCTCGACTACTGAAACGGCAGCCGAGCGCCGGACCAAGGTGATTGACGCGGTGAATCTCTCATTTGGTCAGCACGGTGTGATGGCCAGTGATTCTGGGACAGGTGGTGTCACGCTCACAGCGCCAGACGGCCGTAATTTGTCTGTTGCCTACAATACTTCTGTCGCTGGATTGATTGCGTCTGGTTTCGGTTTGGGCATCGGCACTGCGGATACCGCTGGCGTCAAAGGCGCTAATGGTGTCGATGCGACTTATACCGGCGCGCCAACACTTTACGGTTCGGTTTCTTTAACCGCCAACCCCGCCCCCAAACAACCGCCGGCAGGTGCTGCGCCGAGCAATGGTGCACCGCCACCTTACGTGAGCAAAACCTTCACGGTTGAAGCTGGTGTGAATGGCTTCAGCACTGAGGGCGACTTTAAATCGCTGGGTTTTCAAGCCGGCACATTTGGCGGTGACGTGAATGAAGCGACCAGCAAGATGACCCCGCCCCGCACCGGTCGGATGAGTTTTCATGTGGGTGCCAGCGCTAACCAGACCATCACGATTGACTTGGCAGACTTCGGTAAGGCCGGCCCTATTACGGGCGCTATCACCGGAGATTCCGGTAAGACACCGGCTGATGTGAACATCAGCACCGGCATTGCCGCCAAGTCTGTTCTGGCCTTGTTGGACACGGCGATGGACAAGCTCAATGGCGCACGTGGCACGATGGGCGCGGTGATGAATCGGCTGCAATATGTGATCGACAACTTGTCGAATGTGGTCATCAACACAGAAGCCTCGCGCAGCCTGATTTTGGATGCAGACTACGCCGCGGCCAGCTCTGAGTTGTCGCGCACGTCGATCATGAAGCAAGCTGCAACGGCGGTGCTGGCGCAGGCCAACACCGACCAGCAGTCTGTCCTCAAGCTTCTGCAGTGAGCATCTTGAATGGCAACAAAGTTGCGGTGAAAGATCGCCCTGACTGCTGGAAGTGTCAGCACTTCGCCGTCAGCTGGGATCCCAAGCTGCCTTACTTGTGTCGCTTGATCGGCTTCAAGTCGAAAGGTATCCCTGCGCTTGAGGTGATGCGGATTGACGGAAAACCTTGTGAAGGCTTTGCCGCGAAACCGACAGTCCCTGTGAAACCGTCCACTCAGGTGTCGGATTTACGTCGCTAACCGCTCATGAGCCTTTTTGAATCGCCGAAATTGAGCGTTTAAGTACTCAATAAAAGGTGGCACGACCTTTGCTGAACAGACACATATTCTGTTTTTTGAGGCAAAGAACGCAATGAGCCCATCCTTGATCGCGCAACAAGCCCTGTGGCTGGACCCGTTCCAACCGCTTGCGGATGCCGTGCAGGCGCAACTGGCCGCTGGCGGTTTGACGGTTCACCCCGTTTCAACACTTGAAGAATTGCAAGCGAAGCTCTCAGGGGCTGACCTCCTGGTGGTTCGCCTAGGGGACAGCACAGACCTTCTGCAAGAGTTGCAAGCGCTGACGGCGACACTGGGTTTTGAGTTGCCGATTGTCTGTCGGGTTGATCGACGTCACTTGGAGCTGGTGGTGGCCGCCATGCGCCAAGGCGCTTTGCATGTAGTGCCTGCAGATGATTGGACCGCTGAAGCTTGGCAGACGGTATTGACACTGCGTGAAGCGGCACAGCCGACGGCCCGTCCATCGCCTAAGACAGCGCGGGCACCACGCAGTGTGGTGTACGTAGACCCCGTCAGCCAACATTTGTTTGCATTGGCCCAACGTGTGGCCATGGCCAATGTGACGGCCTTGATTGAGGGGCCGACCGGTGCGGGTAAAGAAGTCCTGGCGCGCGTGCTGCATGAGTCTTCGGCGCGAGCCGCGGGTCCGTTTGTGGCACTCAATTGCGCGGCCTTGCCAGAGCACTTGATTGAAGACATGCTGTTTGGCCATGAGAAGGGCGCTTTCACCGGTGCTCATAAAGAGCATCACGGGATGTTTGAACAGGCTCAGGGCGGCACACTTTTTCTGGATGAAATCGGCGAGATGCCGATTCACCTGCAGGCCAAGTTGCTGCGCATTCTGCAAGAGCGGCAAGTCGTGCGGCTGGGTGGCGAACGGCCGATAGACCTTGACGTGCGCCTGGTGGTGGCGACCAACAAAGATTTGCGCGTCGCCATTGCGGCGAGCGAGTTCCGTGAAGACCTGTACTTCCGCATCAGCACTTTCAAGTTGCGCGTGCCCCCTCTGCGGGAACGCCCGGGCGATATTTTGCCGCTGGTGGCGCGACTGCTGGCGCGGCACCTGAACAGCAACCGGGTCCTGAGCATCAGCACGCCCGCCCAAGCCTGTTTGCAAGCCTACGCTTGGCCGGGCAATGTGCGTGAACTCGAAAACGTCGTGCTGCGCGCCTTGGTGCTGTGCACCGATGACGTCATCACGCCGGCGCATCTGATGTTTGACGATGCACTCCCGCCACAGACGCGGCCCCTGACTGCTTTTCCGTCGCCAGTGCTGCCGGTGATGCAACCGGCCGCTGTGTTGCCCGTCTCGCAAAGTGCTGAGACTTTTTATTCGGCAGCGCCCCTTCCCGATTTTTTAAAGACGGATCCGGTTTGGAGTGCCGAGGCGATGCTGGCGACAACGCCAGCGGCTGACGGTGGCAGCTTGCAAGACGCCGTGAAGTCGAACGAACACCAGTTGATCATGGCCGCCATCCAGACCACCTTCAGCCGCATGGAGGCTGCCCGCAAGTTGGGCATCAGCCCGCGCACGCTGCGCTACAAGCTGGCCAAACTCAAGGGCCAAGTGCTCATGAGCACGGCCGACTGACACCCCAGACACAGCCAGGGAACACCCAATGATCGAAAAAGCCACTTCCAGCGCCAACATTCAATCGATGTTGCAAACACTGCGGACGCATGCCAGCCAAGCGGGCGGAAATGTTCAGGGCCTGAGCACCGATGCCCCCGAAAAAACGGGTTTTTCGGATGCCGTGAAGCAGATGTTCAACCAGGTCAATGCGACCCAACAAAACTCGCGTGCGATGACCGAGGCTTATGAGCGCGGCGAAGACATTCCACTGACCGATGTCGTGCTCGGCATGCAAAAGTCATCGCTGTCTTTTGAGGCCACCTTGCAGGTTCGCAACAAGGTGCTGAAGGCTTATGAAGACATCATGAACATGCCGGTTTAAGACCTGCCTGAAAGACCTCGACCATGGCTACCAGTTCAACAACTCTGTCCCCCAACGCTTTTGGCGTGGGCTCAGCGGCGGGTGCCGTGCCGGCGCTGGCCAACGGCGCCGCGTTGCGCCCCGGCCCAACTGACTCGGCAAACACCTTTTCGAGCGGTGGTGGTGCGATGGTGACGACCGGCTCCGGCCCTTTCGCCATCATCAACCAGACCATGATGAATCCGAGCATCAAAAAGGCGCTGCCCTTCATGGTCTTGGCCATTGTGCTGCTGCTGTTTGTCGCCGTTTACACCGCCGTCAATGCACCGACCTACCGGCCCATCGTGGTGGGCATGACAGAGGGCGACCAACAGCTTGCTTTTGACGCGCTCAAAACAGCCGCCTTCAATCCGATTCTCGATACGACCAACGGCCAGATCACGGTGCCGTCAAAGCGTTACCACGAAGCGCGCATTTTCCTGGCCTCGAAAGGCCTGCCTAAAACCGGTCAAAGTGGGCTGGACTCTTTGAAGGACCAGTCGTCGATGACGACCAGCCAGTTCATGGAGCAGGTGCGTTACACCGCTGCGATTGAGCAAGAGCTGGTGCGCAGTATTTTGCAAATCGATTCAATTGCCTCAGCGCGAGTTCACTTGGCCCTGGCCAAGCAGTCGGCCTTTGTGCGTGACCGCACGCCACCCAAAGCGTCGGTGGTGGTGACGCCGCAGCCCGGTCGGATGATGACACCCTCTCAGGTGCAGGCGGTGGTGCATTTGGTGGCCTCCAGCGTGCCGCTGCTGACCCCCGACAACGTCACCGTAGTCGACAACCTGGGCAAGCTCATCACCGACTCGTCGACTGATTCAGCGCTCGGACTAACAGCTGCACAAACTCAGCACAAGCAAAAAATGGAAGAGGTTTATCGCCAACGCGTGAACCAGATTCTGATGCCGATTGCCGGTGAAACCAATGTGCGTTCACAGGTGAATTTGTCGCTTGACTTCAGCCAGACGGAAGTGACGACTGAAGATTTTGACACCCGTGACAAAGGCCCTAAGACGCGTTCTGAAGTGCTCAGCGAAGACCGCAACACGACCAAAGATGCCTCGGGCATCCCTGGCGCTTTGTCCAACACACCACCGGCAGCACCTGCCGCAGCGCCGAATGCCGCACCCAATGCTGCTGCAGCTGCGGCCAAGCCCGCTGTTGAAGACCGGATGCTGACCAACCGGACCACCCGCAACTACGAACTGGACCGCTCTGTGCGCCATGTGACCAGCGCCACCGGGACTGTGGAGCGCCTGAGCGTTGCGGTGGTGATCAACGAACGTCAGCCAACGGCGCAGCCCAAGAACGACAAAGGCGAAACCCCTGAGCCCAAAGCCAACCCGTACACCCCTGAAGAGATGGAGCGCATGCAGAGCCTGGTGCGCAGCGTGGTCGGCTTCAACGAAGCTCGCGGCGATGTGGTGACGGTGATTCCGGCTCGCTTTGAAGTCGAGCCCGTGTATGACATGAGCGTGACTTGGTACAAGGATGAAGTCCTGATGAACCAGATCAAGAGCGGTGTGATCGGGCTGGTGTTTTTAGCCTTCCTGCTGCTGGTGGTGCGCCCGGCTGTCATGCATTTGCTGGGGCGTGAAAAGGCTGCAGAAGAAGCCGCCGCCACGCTGTTGCTTGAGCAGGCTAAGCCCATGCCCGATGGCGAGTTGAGCGCAGAAGACATGAATGCAATTCAGCTGGGTGAGGGCGAAACGCTGGAGCAGCTCAAAGCCAAGCTGAAGCCGAAGAAATCGAATATCTCGCTGGAAATGCTGGACACCGCCAACTCGTACGACGACAAGGTGGCCCTGGTGCGCATGATCGTGGCCGAAGATTCAGCCCGTGTGGCCAGCGTGCTGAAAAACATGATCAAGCTCGGCTGAGGCTGACAGGAGTACCTTATGGCTGAAAAAGAAGACTTAGCGCTCGCAGAAGCCGATTTGGCGGCCAAAGAAGCCCTGGAGCGCGAGCTGGGTGAAATGAGTGGCGTGCAACGCGCCGCCGTCTTGATGCTGCTGCTCGGTGAACAACAAGCCGCCGAGATCATTCGGTTCTTGAACCCCAAAGAAGTTCAGGCGCTGGGCGGCGCCATGATGTCGGTCGCCGACCTCTCGCAGGAAGCCGTCAACGCGGTGTTGGACGAATTTGTAGCGACCATTAAGAAGCAGACGAATCTCGGTCTGGGCACCACTGACTATGTCGAAAAAGTCTTCAAACGTGCGTTGGGCGACGACAAAGCGGCCTCTGTCTTGGGTCGCATCATGCCGGGCCAGGGCAGCAAAGGCTTAGAGATTCTGAGTTGGATGGATGCCCGTTCGATTGCTGAAATGATTCGTGGCGAACACCCGCAGGTGACGGCGATTATTTTGTCGGTGCTGGAACATTCGGTCGCGGCTGACGTGCTGAATTTCTTGCCCTCCGAAACGCGCGCGGAGATTATCCAGCGCGTGGCCAATCTTGAGACGGTGCAACCCTCTGCGATGGAGGAGCTTGAAGCCATCATGAAGAAGCAGTTCTCCAACAACTCGTCGGCCAAGTCGTCGAGCTTTGGTGGCCTGAAGGCGGCGGCCAAGATCATGAACTTCACCAAGACCGAACTCGAGGCCTCTGTCATGGGCGGACTGTCGGAGCTTGATCCGGATTTGATGCAAAAAATCCAAGACAACATGTTCACCTTTGAGAATTTGACGGGTGTGGACAACCGCGGCATTCAAGTGCTGATGCGCAATGTCGAGCCCGACCTGTTGATGATTGGACTCAAAGGCGCGAGTGACGTTGTCAAAGACAAGTTCTTTGGCAATATGTCTGAACGAGCACGCGGTATGTTCCGCGACGACATGGAGGCCAAGGGTCCGTTGCGTATCGCTGACGTTGAAGACGCGCAGAAAACCATCATGCGGATTGCCCGCAAACTCTCTGACGCGGGTGACTTGGTGCTGGGCGGAGGCGACGACTTTGTCTGATCGCCCGGGTATCGGATCAGGCGAACCAGGCCCGCGTACGGCGCGCGTCTGGCAGCCGCTGGATTTATTGCATCCCTCCGCGGGCCACGGCGGCTTTGTGCGCAAGGCCTGGTCAGACCGGCCCTTGCAATCTTTCGGCGTGCAGCTTGTCAAGACTTGGTCGCCGCCTGGCGAGGAAGAGGCTGATGCTGAAAATGCCAGTCTGTCCGATGCAGCCCTGCTGATCGAGGAGTCTGTGTCTGAGCAAGACGCTGAGGCGGCCACCTTGGCGCTGACCGAAGAGGCCCTCGAAACAGAACGCCAAACGGCTTACGCTGAAGGCTTGGCTGAAGGTCAGCGGCAAGTCCGCGAAGAATGGAACCTGGACAAAAAATCCAAGCAATCGAACAGCCAGAACCTGTTGCTGGAGCTTGAGATGTCTGTGCGCCAACTCATCACGTCGCCTGAGGCGTTGTTTGAGCCGCTGAAGCGGCTGGCATTGCATGTGGCGGAGCAACTGGTGCTGGCTGAGTTGACACTGTCACCGCAAGCCATTGAGCGCTTGATTCGGCGTTGCATTGACGAATTGGCGCCGCAGCGACTGGCGCCCATCACGGTTGAGTTAAACCCTGCCGATTTAGCCGTGTTGCAACCGCATGGCGCTGAACACAGCGCTGCACCCACCGCTGACGGTGATAAAGCAAAACCCGCCAAGCCCGAATGGCCTTGGCATTTACAAGCCAACGATGCGTTGATGCCTGGCAGCGTACGCGCCAGCGCCAGCGATGCGGTGGTCAGCGACTTGATTGAGCATCGGCTGGAGGCGATTGCGCGCAGTCTGTTGTTGGAGACCGGTCGCAGCTCGGCGCAGTCGGCTTTTCAGCCTTCGCGTCTGGCCGCCCGCATGGCCAGCGAGCAGGTGGTGGACGCCCAGCCGCGCATGGCCCCTGCACCTGCATTTGTCCCTGAGTCGCCGGTTGACAACGTTGACACCGCTGACACGCTTGAGGATGAACTCTCCGAGCCATTCACTTGGAATGCGTCCGAGAACTTAGCGCCGCAAGGTCTCAAAGACATGAGCCTCGATGCCTTGGACTTACCCGATTTGAATTTAGACCCACCGAACCCTGATCCATCGCGTTCACACGATGGCTGATTTTCTCCAGGAAGTTGAGCGCAGCTTGGCGCAAGTCCGCGGGCCACAGCCTGAGCGCTCCGGCACGCTGGTGCGGCTGGTGGGGCTGCGGCTTGAAGCGCGCGGCATCATGGCACCGATTGGCACGTGCTGCGAAGTGCTGGGCCAGGCAGGTCAGCGCATTGAGGCCGAGATCGTCGGCTTCAGTGACAAAACCCTTTTCTTGATGCCTTTCACCGAGCCCGTTGGCATTGGCCCGGGTGCCTTGGTGCGGGTCTTGCCTGACACCGGTAACGCCACACTGGGCCCTGAGTTGTTAGGCCGGGTGATTGACGGACGCGGTGAGCCGCTGGACGGCAAACCCAAGCCGCAAGGACAAACCCGCCTGAGCTTGCACGGCCTGCCGATCAACCCGATGGAACGCGGCCCGATTGACCGTGTGCTGGATGTGGGCGTCAAAGCCATCAACGGGCTGTTGACGCTGGGGCGCGGTCAGCGGATTGGTTTGATTGCCGGCTCAGGTGTCGGCAAAAGCGTGCTGCTCGGCATGTTGACCCGCTTCACCAAGGCCGATGTGGTGGTGATCGGCCTGGTCGGGGAGCGCGGTCGCGAGGTGCAGGCTTTTATCCGTGAATCATTGGGCGAAGAAGGCTTGGCGAAGTCTGTCGTGGTGGCGGCTCCGGCCAATGTGTCACCCGTGTTGCGGCTCAAAGCCGCGCACATGACGCACTTGATTGCCGAGTATTTTCGCGACCAGGGCAAAGACGTGTTGATGCTGGTCGACAGCCTGACGCGGGTCGCCCATGCACAACGGGAAATCGGCTTGGCGATTGGCGAGCCACCGACCGCCAAGGGTTACCCCCCTTCGGTTTTTGCACTCTTGCCCAATTTGATTGAGCGCGCGGGTGTGGGTCGACATGGGCATGGTTCCATCACGGCGATTTATACCGTGCTGGCCGAAGGTGATGATGCGAACGATCCGATTGTGGACATTGCCCGGGCCTCTTTGGACGGCCAGGTGATGCTGTCGCGCAAGCTGGCTGACGCCGCCCATTACCCGGCGATTGACCTGACCGGCTCGATCTCGCGTTTGTCGCAAACCTTGCTGGACCCGCAAGACATGAAGCTGGCGAATCGTTTTCGACGGCTCTGGTCGTTGTACCAACAAAACGTCGATTTGATCCAGGTCGGCGCTTACGAAGCGGGCTCCAACCCGGAGGTCGATGAAGCGATTTTGTTGCGCCCCGCGATGGAAGCTTTTTTGCGGCAAGACATGCACATCGGCGAACTAGAAACCGACACCCGTGAGAGCCTGCGCCAGCTGATGCAGGTTTGAGGGATGACTCACGACGTAACCTCACCATGAACGGAACCACCCCATGAATGCCCCCAGAGCTTGTTGGACGGTGCTGGCACAAAAAGCCCAGGAACAAGTCAGTCTGATTCAAGGTCAGCTGGCCGAGGGCCGGATTCGGGCGATCGCTTTGCAAGCCAGCCGAGATCGTCTGCAAAAACTTTACAGCGAGTATTTGAAGCCGCCGGAGTCCGGCAGCGCCAGCCAAGGCATGCAAGAGACGCTGAATCAACGCCAGTTCAGCACCCAGTTGCTGACCTTGTTGTTGCGGGTAGATCAAGACATGTCGCAGCTCACGGGCGCCATGGCTGAGTCGCGTCGCGAGCTCGCCAAAGCCGAGCGCGAACGCCTGAAAATGCAGGCGCTGGTCGACCAGGATGTGCTGGCTTTTCGGGCCCACACGCGGCATCGCGAACAGCAGCAGATGGACGCGATGGGGGTCATGCAGTTCAATCTGGAGGCCCGTGGGTGAACCCTTCGGGCGGTTTGCGCTGGCACTGGCGCGCGTGGCGATCTGCCGCGCTCTGGTCGCCGACGTCGGCGCAGATTGCCAGTTGGTTGGCGGGCGTTCAGCCCAACTCTAAAAAATTACTGTTGCTGGGTCCGAGTGCCGGTTGGATGCTGCCAAGCGCGTGGTTGCTGCGGTTTGAGAGCATTCACGCGGTGGACATCGATCCCTTCGCTCGCTGGCTTTTTGGCTGGCGTCATGGGGCGGCGCTTAAAGCTGCGGGTGTGCATTGGCACTACCAGACGGGAGATGCCTTGGCTGAATTACCGCGGCTGTTGGTCGCTCATCCGCAGGCTTGTGTGCTGCTGGACAACGTGCTGGGGCAGCTGCGTTTTCACACGCCGGCCTGGCAGGAGGCCACGCTTTTCACAAGTTTGCAGTTGGCTGAAATCAAACGCCTGCTGAAGGGTCGGGAGTGGGGCAGTGTGCATGATTTTCTGTCGGGACCCGCCGAAGGCTTGCTGTCAGGGCAGGACTTTCCTGCGGCGCAAAGTTTTGTGACGACGCCCGCTACCGACCACCCTGTCGACGTGACCTGGTTGGCTGCAGTGAAGCCACGAGGTGAATGGCTCGATCATCTGACAGATCAGGTGTTTCCGGCTGGCACACCGGTGCAACATATCGGCTGGGCATTTCGCGCCCATTACTGGCACTGGCTGCAAGCCGGTTGGCTGCAGCCTTGAACTTATTTAGCAGACACGGTACCAAATCTTGTGCATGGGCGTCTCAGCTGGAATCAGCTCCCACTCCTTTAAAATACCCCCGTTTTCGACCACTGCACCACTCAGCATGGGGCCTGCAAACATCGTGAGATGGAGCGTGCGCACCAGCTCTTGCTTGCAATCGATGTGTAACTGGGAGCGAGTGGACAAGAACTTTTTCCCACCAGTGCCGCTTTGCGCTTCACGGTAATCCAGCGCGCTGATTAATTTTCTGAAATCACCTTCGCGGACCACACTGGTGGTGTCGATATAGAACATGCCAACAGGGTACAGCCCCATGGGTTCCCAACGCGCATAGGCGGGTAGGCTGAGGGTGATCAACAGCGCGAAGACGGGCCAAAAATAGCGTTGCCGGGAATTTGAAAACGAGGTTTGCATGCGCTTTAATATATCGCCGAAGGCACTCAGATGGGCTGAAGACCATTCAAGCCTCTCAAGTTTCAACCTGTCGTTCCGATTCATAAGTGTTAGAACCCGAGTCACCTTGTGTCGACGATCGGGACGCTTGCCCCATAACAAGAACCACCTGCCGGGTGGTTTTGCAGGACCTGATGCATGAAAAGAATACTGTTGGAAATTGTCCTTGCCGCGTCTTTGGCCGCTGCCGGCGTCTTTGGCTGGATGAACTGGAACGCCGGGCAAGCCAATGTTGTCAAGCTGACGGAGCTGACCGCAGAGTCTGAGTCGGCCGTCAAAAAGCTCGAAAGCGCAGAGGCTGAAGTCAAAGCCAATGCCACGGAACTCGAGACGATGAAGGTCAAGACGCAAGAGCTAGATGCCGTGAAAGCGGCGCTGGCCAGCGGTGAAACCCTGAAAGATCTGGAAGCTGCTTACAAGAAGGAAAAGAGTCTGTCGGCTGAACGCCAGGTCGGCTTGGGTGCGCTGCGTTTGCTCACCAAGGGCAGTCAAGATCCCGCCACCATTGAAGCTTTTCGCAAGGCCCTGGTGATTGCTGACTGGGGCAGTCGTAAGAAAGTGATTTGTGCGGCGCAGATTGCTTTGGCCGCTGCCGGTGAAAAAGTAGAAGTTTTGGGCGAATGCCTCACGCCCGCTGACAAAGCTGCAACAGAAAAAGTAGCGGCTCAAGACAAAGCCGCGAATGCCGAAAAAGGCAATGACGCGCATGGCGCCAAACCCGGTGAAAAACACGCGGTGCATTGGGGCTATGAAGGGGCCATGGGGCCGGACCGCTGGGGCGATGAGTTTCCGACCTGCGCCAAAGGCAAGTCGCAGTCGCCATTGAACATCAAAGGACCCTTTGAAAAAGCGCAGTTTGGTGTGGCGCCAGACTACAAACCGGGTCAGTTGAAAATCATCAACAACGGTCACACGATTCAGGTCAATGTGCCGCCAGGCAGCAAGCTGCGCATTGACAGCAAGCCCTTTGAGCTGCTTCAGTTTCATTTTCACCGGCCAAGTGAAGAGCAGATCGACGGCAAGCCTGCTGCCATGGTGGTCCACTTTGTTCACAAGAACGACGCGGGTCGGCTGGCCGTGCTCGGCGTCTTGCTCAAAGAAGGCAATGAGAACCCGGGCATCAAAACCCTCTGGGCCAACGCACCGCTGACAGAGGGGCCGGAAGTCGAGCCCGAAGGTGTGATGTTCAACCCGGCTAATCTGCTGCCGCGTGAGTATGAGTTTTACAGTTATGAAGGTTCATTAACGACACCGCCCTGTACCGAAGGCGTGCGCTTCTTCATCCTGAAGTCTCAGGTAAACATCACCAAAGAGCAGGTCGAGCAATTCCCTTTCAAGAAAAATGCACGACCTGTGCAACCGCAGAACGGTCGGGCTATTGCTGGCTGAGATTTATCCCCTGTAGGAGCCGAGCCCCCTCGGCGATTCTTGCTAAGTCACTCTTGTTGATCACGAGGCGATGATCGGCCAGGGGCTGGCCTCCCACAAAGACATCAGGCCTGCCGCTGCGAACTACCTCAGGCGGTGGCGGTCTCGATTTGATCGGTCAGCTCTAACCAGCGTTCTTCGAGTTGTTGCAACTCGGCGTCGACAGCTTTGAGGCGCTTACCGGTTTGCGCCATCTCGGCGGCCACCTTAGTCGCGGCCAGTTTGGCCTCCAGTGGCTGACGTTCAGCCGTCAAGGCTTTCATCTGCTGATCGACTTTGTCGAGTTCCTTTTTCAAGGGCTTGACAGTGTCTGCACTTTTGACCGGTGCCACAGCTTTGGCGGTTGTGACCGCTTGAGTGGCCGTTGCATTGGCGGTTTTTTTGGCGACTTCGCGTTGCCGCTTGGCTTCGTCCAGCAGGTAGCGCTGGTAGTCGTCGAGGTCGCCGTCGAACGGCGCCACACCTCCGTGGGAGACCATCCAGAACTCGTCACAGACGGCGCGCAGCAGGGCCCGGTCGTGGCTGACCAGCATGACGGTGCCTTCAAACTCGTTGAGGGCCATTGACAAGGCTTCGCGGGTGGCCAAGTCCAGGTGATTGGTTGGCTCATCGAGCAGCAGCAGGTTAGGGCGCTGCCAAACAATCATGCACAGCACCAAACGGGCTTTTTCGCCGCCGCTCATGCTGCCGACGGTCTGCTTGACCATGTCGCCACCAAAATTGAACTGGCCCAGGAAGCTGCGCAGGTCTTGTTCGCGGGTTTGCTGACCGCTGATCTTGCCGGCTGCCGT
>CANCCE010000046.1 GCA_947374505.1 Comamonadaceae bacterium
GGGCGAATAGTAATCACATTTTTGCGTCTCGTTTTCGGCAGATGGTGATAAATTCATCAGACAATTCTGAGGGTCGTTGTTTTGTCTGCCTTGTGATTACTTTTAAATTTGTACTATTTTGTAAAAAACTCTTAAGCGAGGGTGTCTTCAGGCTTTAGGTGATGTGTCGTTGTGCATGGCGAAGCGCAGCAGGTCGGCAAAGTTATGGATGTCCAGCTTGGTCATGAGGTTGGTTTTGTGGGTGCTGACGGTTTTGTCGGTGATGTACAGCGCGCGGGCGATGGCGCTGTTGCTGTGACCTGTTGCCAGGCGCTGCAGTATTTCAGACTCGCGTGGGGTCAATCGGGCTGAGGGTGCCGGCGCAAACAGCATGGCCTCCATGAGCCTGGGTTCAACATAACGGCCGCCGGCCGCGACCACCCGCAGGGCATTCAACAGAATTTGAGGCTCACTGTCTTTGGTGATGTAGCCATTGGCCCCGGCCTCCAATGCCGTGCGAACGATACGGGGGGTGTTGTGCATGCTGACCACCAGTATGGGTTGCTGCGGCCATTGTTCATGAATGAGGGCGATGAGCCGGTCGCCGCTGGGTTCGGGCATGGTGAGGTCTAGCAACAGTATGTCGCAAGGGCTGTTTGCCAGTTGCTGCAGGGTGCTTGCGCCGTCGTGGGCCAGCGCCACCACCTGCAGATCCGGTTCGCTGTCGATGAGCCGGGCAAAAGCGCCTCGAACCATCGCATGATCGTCGGCAATCAGCACTTTGATGTGGCCCGAAGCTGATGAGGGCTGGGTCATTGATGGCCGATCCGTGGGCCTTTGGCAGCGTTCATGCCGTTGAGAGGGAGCCAGACCAGCAGCTTGCTGCCTTGTCCGGGTTGGCTTTGCAGACGCATCTCCCCGCCTAGCGCGGCAACGCGTTCGCGCATGCCGAGCAGGCCAAAAGTGCGTTCGCGGTTGTTGGCTTGCGCGTCGAAGCCGATCCCATCGTCAATCACCCGCAGGCTCAGCCAACCATCGATCACGTCCAAGCTGATGTCGATGTGTTGGCAGTGGGCGTGACGTGCCGCATTGTTGAGTGATTCCTGCAGCAGTCGGTAGGCGGCGATACCACAGGCTTCGCTGGGGTCGATTCTGGTGTGGCTGTGGTGGGTCAATCGCACAGTGGCCGGCAGTCTTTCATTGAATTCATCACACAGGGCTTCGACCGCAGGTAAAAAGCCGATGTCAAGCGAAGGCGGGCGGACTTTTTGGGCCAGTTCCCGCGCGATGCGCAAGATGTCATCTATTGCGCGCTTGAGTTGCCCGACCTGGGCCAGCAACTCGGCGGAGCAAGTGCTCTGCATGGCGCGCATCGTCATGGCAAGGTCAAGTCGCAATGCGCTGAGACGCTGACCGAGGTCGTCATGAATTTCGCGGGCAAGAAGCTTTCGCTCATCTTCAATCAAGTCCGTTTGATGAGCGGCCAATTGGCGCAGTGCCTGCTGACTACGACGGCGTGAGCGGACATCGATGTTAAAACCCGCTGCGAAGGCCAGCGCCAGCAGACTGAAGCCGATTCCCGTCATGAGATGGCGCAGTTGGTGGGTGGCGACCAAGTTGTCAAAGTCGTGGGTGGCGGCGCCAACGCTGAAAAGCAGCGGGGTGCGTTCAAGCTTTTCCCAGAAGTACAGGCGTTCGATAGGGTCAACTTCAAACTTGGTGCGGAGCATGCCGCTGACCGGTAACGCGGCGAGGGCGGCTAGACCGTTGTTGGATAAGCGGCTGATGGGTGGCGGCAACTGGCTGACCATGACGCCCGCACTTTCCATCGGGGTGCCGGCACTCAACATCGCCCAGAAACCCGTTGACGATAAGGCCGTCCTCTGCTCAGTCGCCGGGTCGTGGGTTTTGGTGCCGCGCAGAATCAAGTCGCCAGACTCTAAATCAATGATGCTGAAGACACTGTCATGGCTTAAGGTGGTGGACTGCAATACGCGGCTTAAATAATCGGTCGGCGCCAGAAAAGTGATGAGACCCTCAAACTGACCTGATCGCGACAACAAAGGTCGGGTGAATGGCAGTAGCCAGAGCCCGGTGAGGGTGTCCAAAAAGGCCGGTCCTATGAGCAGCCTGTCTTGCCGCTTGTCTCGGTGCCTGGACCAGAGCGTGCTGTCGTACAAGGGGTGATCGAGTGCATTTTTTTGCTTGCGGCTTTTCACCACATGGCCAAGGGTGTCAATCACGGTCACATCGAAGGCTTCGCTGAGTTCGAGCTTGTCAAAGCGGTCTTGCAGCACTTGTTGAAATTCGGTGGGGTGGTGTTGCCAATAGCGCCGCAGTTCAAGCAAAACCTGATCCGCGCTGACAAACAGCGTTTTGAGTGACTGGGCGCTGAGCTGGCCGCTGCGGATGATGCGACCCTCTTCATTTTGTTGCAGGGTCCGGGTCTGCATTTTGAGGTTGGACCCCACCATCGTCCACAACAGAATTAGCCAGGGGGCGGCCATGATCAAACTCGCCAAAGACAGTGGCAGCCGATGCCATGCTTGCACCACCCGCATGCGCCGATTGTTGGCAGGTGATTCTTTGTGCTTGTATGAATGCATTAAAAATGTATTTTTGTACTATTTTTTAAATATAAAACATTCTATTGTTATTAAATTAACAAGATGGAGCGACGAAAGTAGCCCCACCGGGCAGTTGCCTGTTCACCGCCTTCGGGTCGCTACAGTGCCCGGTTGCGCGCCAGCGGTGGGTTCTTGGCGAAGTAGCGCAGGATGCCGCGCATCAGGGCATCTGACAGTTGCGCCTGGTAAGCCGGGTTGCGTAAGCGAGCCTCTTCATCGGGGTTGCTGATGAAGGCGGTTTCGACCAACACGCTCGGAATGTCAGGCGCTTTGAGCACCGCAAAGCTGGCTTGCTCGACACGTGGCTTGTGCAACTTGCCAACGTTGCCCATCTCGCCCAGCATGGCGCCGCCGAGCTTGAGGCTGTCGTTGATCTGCGCGGTGGTGCTCATGTCCAACATGGCTTTCAGCACATGCGCATCTTTGGCTTTGATGTTGATGCCGCCGACCATGTCGGCTGAATTTTCTTTGTTGGCGAGCCAGCGCGCTGAGCTGCTGGAGGCACCGCGGTCGCTCAGGACAAAGACGCTGGCGCCTTGCGGGCGAGCCGTGAAAAATGCATCGGCGTGAATGCTGATGAAGAGATCAGCCTGTACGCGTCTGGCTTTTTGCACGCGCACATTGAGCGGCACAAAAAAGTCGGCGTCACGCGTCAGGTAAGCCCGCATGTTGGGTTGCTTGTTGATGCGGTCTTGCAGTTGCAAGGCGATTTGCAGCACCACATCTTTTTCGAGCGTTCCGCCCGGCCCGACGGCGCCCGGGTCTTCTCCGCCGTGGCCGGGATCGAGGGCGACGATGACAAGACGGTCAGTCTTGTCTTTGCTGACGGAAGGTATGGGGCTGTTTTTGGTGGGCTCTGGCCGATGGCCTTGACCGGCAATCAAGTCACCCAAAGGGTCGGCCAGGGCCACCTGGGCCTCCGCCGCTTGCGTGTCCTTCAGGCGATCCGCAATCAGCGACTCCAGCGGGTCCAGGATTTTTTGTGGGTAGAGGTCAAACACCAGACGGTGCTGGTATGGCGCAATCGGTGCCAGTGTGAAAACCTGCGGTTGCACTTTTTGCTTGAGGTCGATCACCAAGCGAACCACGTTGGGCGAATTTTGTCCCACCCGAATGCCCGATATATTGGGGTCTTCAGGCCTGACTTTGGCGATCAACTCACGCAATGCCGGCAACAGCTGAAGGCCCTCAATGTCAATGGCCACGCGGGGAGGGTCAGCCAGTAAAAACTGCCGCGCTTTGATTTCGCGGTCTGACTCAATCGTGACGCGCGTGTAGTCTTTGGACGGCCACAAACGCACCGCCAGAATGTCTGCGCCGCGGGCGATGTGTTGCACGCCCAACAGCAACACCAAGCTGCCAAACTGCAGGACGTTGCGGCGATGCAGTGGCTGTCCGATCTTCATGTGTTGATCAGTCTGGCGCCGGCCGGTGTGAGGGCTTGCACGCTGACGCGGCGTTCATCGTCTGCGCTCAGTTCAATGGCTACAACCAAATCGGCGCTGGGCAAATGCTGGCCGGCTTTCTCGGGCCACTCAACGAGCTTCAGGCCGGGGCTGGCAAAGATCTCGCGAAAGCCGGCTTCTTCCCATTCGTCGGGGTCATTGAAGCGGTAAAAATCAAAGTGCCAGATGTTCACTGAAGCAGCATCGGGAGCGCTGACGGTGTAGGGCTCGACCACGGCGTAGGTCGGGCTTTTGATGCGGCCTGCAACGCCGAGTGCTTTGAGCAGATAACGCACCAAGGTGGTTTTGCCGGCACCGAGATCGCCGCGCAATTGAATCGATGCATTCAGATTTGAACCGGCGCTTTGCACTTGTTGGGCCAGCGCTTCAGCAAACGCCCGCGTCTGGTCTTCGCTAGACCAGAGCAGACTTTTTACAATAGCGGGGTGAACCTCAATAGCCATCAATTCATTTCTCAAATTCAACTGTGGGCGCGCGAACTTGGATTCTCGCAAATTGGCGTGGCGGGGATTGACTTGTCTACGGCCGAAACTGGATTATCGGCTTGGCTGGCAGCTGGATTTCATGGAGACATGCATTACATGGCCGCACACGGTTTGAAAAGGGCGCGGCCGGCGGAGTTGATTCCCGGCACGGTGAGCGTGATCACGGCGCGCATGGACTATTTGCCGAGGACAAATTCAGTGGAACCAGCTGCCGATTCGGCTGACTGGCCAACGCGGGAACTGGCGCGGCTGGAGCGCCCCGGCGAAGCCGTGATTTCGGTCTACGCCAGAGGGCGGGACTACCATAAAGTGATGCGATCTCGTCTGCAAAAACTCGGCGAGCGTATCGCTGAGCACGTGGGTCAATTGGGGCATCGGGCCTTCACAGATTCAGCCCCGGTACTCGAGGCCGAACTGGCTGCGCGCAGCGGGCAGGGCTGGCGAGGCAAGCACACACTGTTACTTAATCGCGATGCAGGATCGATGTTTTTCTTGGGTGAAATCTATGTCGACATGGCGCTGCCGCCCACTGAGGCCGTGACGGCGCATTGCGGCAGTTGCAGCGCCTGCATCGACGTTTGCCCGACGCAGGCCATCGTGGCGCCGCATCGCTTGGACGCACGGCGCTGTATTTCTTACCTGACGATTGAGCATGCGGGATCGATTCCGCTGGAGTTACGCGCCCCGATGGGGAACCGCATTTATGGCTGTGACGACTGCCAACTGGTGTGCCCCTGGAACAAGTTTGCCCAGCGCAGCGCGCTGCCGGATTTTGACGAACGTGTCGGCTTGACCGGCCAGCAGTTGCAGACACTTTTTAGCTGGAGAGAAGCAGAATTTTTGCACTTCACCGAAGGCAGTGCTATTCGGCGGATTGGCCATGAACGCTGGTTGCGGAATCTGGCGGTGGCGATGGGCAACGCGCTGCGAGTCGCCAAAGAGGGTGGCGTTGATGCTGGAGCGCTTCAAGCCGCGTTGATGGCGCAAAGTCAGCACCCCTCCGAGGTCGTCCGGGAGCATGTGCAGTGGGCGTTGCTGCAGGCTAGCGTCAGCGAAGCACACCCAAGGCAAACGGCAGACTGAGCATGCCCAGCACGGTCGACAAGGTCACCAGCCCTGCCACGTAAGCGCCGTTGTAGCCCATGCGCGCGGCCAGCACATAAGCGCTAGAGGCCGTTGGCAGGGCCGAAAAAGCCAGTAACACCGTGCTTTGAACGGCAGACAATCCAAACAGCCGCGACAGCCCGAAGGCGACCAGTGGCAGCAACAGATGTTTGATCAGCAGTACCGATAGCGCCAATGTTTTGCCCCGTGCCAGTGAGCTGAACTGCATGCCCGCGCCAGCGGCCATCAGACCGAGCGCCAGCGACGCAGCGCCGATGCGGTTGGTGGTGGGTTCCAGCCAGACCGGAATATGAAAGCCCAACAGGTTGACCGCCAAGCCGCTGCAGGTGGCGATGATCAGCGGGTTGCGCACCAGTTCACGGACGAAACCGCGCTTGGCATGCCTTGTCATGGGCCAGACGGCCGCTACATTGAAGAGCGGCACGCAGACCCCAATCAACACCGCGATCAGCAGCAAACCCTCGGCGCCGGCCAGTCGTTCAGCGATGGCCAAGCCGATGAAGGAGTTGAAACGAAAGGCGACTTGAGCGCTACCGGCATGCTCCCGCGGGTCGATGCGGGGGCCAAGCCACGGCAAGTTTGGCAGGCTGTACGCCATTGCAATTCCCAGTAATCCCATGGTCAGACCGGCGCCAATGAAACTGGACGTAGCCCCCAAGTCGAGTGGACTTTTAACGATGGACTGGAACAACAGGACCGGGAAAAGGAAGAAATAAACCAGGTTTTCGACCTGCTCCCAAACGGTCCGGTTCAGCGCCGTGTAGCGGCAGACCAAGTAGCCGCAGAGGATTAAAGAGAAATCGGGGAATAAAAGTTGAGCGTAATTCACAGCTCAAGAATAACCGCCTGTCTATGTGTCAGCGCTTGCGATTAATATGCGAGCTGTTTTTAAATTCATCGAAGGGCCTTCCATGCAACGTCGTCATTTGCTCAATAGGGTCACCTTGGCCGCTCTGGCGCTGACCAGCCTGTCCGGTCTGGCCAGCGCACAAAACTACCCTAATAAAGTCATCAAACTGCAGGTTCCGTTTGCACCTGGCGGTACCACCGACATTGTTGCCCGTGTGATTTCCGACCCACTGGGCAAGGCACTTGGTCAGGTCGTGGTGGTTGAAAACAAAGCCGGTGGTGGTGGTGTGGTGGGCGCCAACGAGACGGCGAAGGCCGTGCCAGACGGTTACTCATTAGGCATGGCGACGGTCTCGACCACTGCCGCCAACCCGGCTATCAACCCTAAAACGCCGTACAACCCGCTGACGGATTTCACACCGATCATCAATATCGCGGCCACGCCCAACATCATTGCGGTGCACCCAAGCTTTCCAGCGCGCAACTACAAAGAGTTCCTCGCGGAGGTGAAGAAAAACCCGGGCAAATACTCTTATTCATCTTCGGGTACGGGCGGCATTGGCCACCTGCAGACCGAGTTGTTCAAGAACCTGACGCAGACCTTCATCACGCACATCCCTTACCGCGGTGCTGGCCCGGCATTGAACGACACGGTGGCCGGTCAAGTGCAGATTATTTTTGACAACCTGCCTTCTGCGCTGCCGTTTATTCAGCAAAAGCGTCTGATCCCGATCGTGGTGGCTGCGCCAACGCGTCTGGCGGTGCTGCCCGACGTGCCGACCTTCAAGGAAGTCGGTCTGGAGCCTGTGAACCGCATGGCTTACTACGGCATTTTGGGCCCGAAAGCCCTGCCAAAAGATGTGGTCGACAAGGTCAGCGCCGGTGTCCGAAAGGCACTGGAAGACCCGGCGGTGCGCAAGCGCATTGAAGACACCGGCTCGATCATCATTGCCAACACGCCGGAGCAGTTCACAGCGCAAATCAAGGCTGAGTTTGAGGTCTACAAAAAGGTCGTTGCCGACAGCAAGCTCAAGCTCGACTAATCTTTGCTAGCGTGGCAAGCCGTCAGCAAGGTGATACCGCCGTCGGAAGGTAAAAAATCGGACATCGGTCGGCAGGTTCCAGCACCGCAAAACTCGTAATCGGCCGCAAAGCTTGAGCGGGTCAGTCTCAATACCTCGGGTCGGCGGATCTGTGGCTTGTACTCGTACCAGCCATTCTTGAGTTGGGCATCGGGCGGCGGTTCCATACCCGCCGCCGAGCCACGCACCCGCGCCCCGACTGCTTTGAGGACGGCATCCCCTGTCACCGCGTAGTCCTCTTCCCAGCGGACCTTTTCAATCGTGTGGATCCAGGCCAGTGTGAACTGCTGCACCGGGATGAAGACCGGCTGACCAACACCCGAGTCTGCAACTACGCCGCCAGTGCCCAGCAGCGCCAGACAAACGCCGATCAATCCCATGCTCAAGCCGCGGGGCTGGTTGTACCGGGCCACTGGCGCGTGCGCCAGACATGCCACACCACCAAGAGGGTGACCGCAGCGAGACCAATTTCATCGGTCAGGGGCAGCGCGACAACCAGAAAGCTGGCAGCCACAATGGCGAACACGCGCTCGACCCAGTTCAGTCTGCCGATCAGGAAGCCAATGGCGCCTGCGCCCCACATGGCAATCGCCACCAGCGCCTTGAAAACCACGTAGGTGGTGTCCATCCAATCACCGCCTTGCAGCATCAACGCCGGGGTGTAGACGGCCATGAAGGGCACGACAAAGCCGGCAATCGCTACGCGCAGCGCTTGGACGCTGATTTTCAGGCCGGATTCACGGGCGATCGGAGCTGCCGCAAAGCAGGCCAGCGCCACCGGTGGCGTCAGGTCGGCCATGATGCCGAAGTAGAAAACAAACATGTGCGAGACCACCAACGGTACACCGAGCTCCAGCAAGATCGGCGCAGCCAGCGAGCTGGTGATGATGTAGTTCGGAATGGTCGGAATGCCCATGCCCAGCACCAAGCAGGTGAGCATGGTCAGCAGCAGCGCCAGGAACAGACTTTTTTCACCGACCGCGATGATGTGCCCACCCAGTTCTGCGGCCACGCCGGTCAGGTTGATGACGCCGATGATCACGCCGACCAAGGCGCAGGCAATCGCCACCGGCAGCGCATGACGCGCGCCATTGACCAGCGCTTGCAGCGCCATTTGGCGCGCGTCAGCGCCGGTGCGGCGGATGTAGGTCAGTGCGACCAGCAGCGCGGCAATCACAAAAAAGGTGCCGACGCCAAATTCAAAAAAGCCGGCGCAGGCAAAACCCAGCAACACCCAAAACAGAACGCGCAGAGGCAAGCCTTTGACACCCGTTAACACGGCCGCGCCAAAGATCAGGATCACGGTCAAACCCAGTCCGATGGTGCCGGAAAATAGCGGGGTGTAGCCCGAAAACAGCAGACCGACCAGTCCCACCAGTGGCAGCAAGAGGTACCAGCGTTCGCGCACGGCGGTCCAGGGGTTTGGACATTCCTCTTTGGACAGACCCAACAACCCTTTTCGACCGGCTTCGAGGTGGACCATCCAGAAGGCGGTGACGAAGTAAAGAATGGCGGGAATCAACGCAGCCTTGCAGATCTCGATATAGGGCACATTGATGGTTTCGGACATGATGAAGGCGACCGCACCCATCACCGGCGGCATGATCTGACCGCCCATGCTGGCAGTGGCTTCGACGCCACCCGCAAACGCCGGGCTGTAGCCAAAGCGTTTCATCAACGGGATCGTGAACTGGCCAGTGGTGACGACGTTGGCGACGCCCGAGCCATTGATGGTGCCCATCAGGCCGGAGGAAATCACCGACACCTTGGCGGGTCCGCCGCGCGTGTGACCGACCGTGCCCATGGCAAAGTCGTTGAAGAGTTTGATCATGCCGGCTTGCTCTAAAAAAGCGCCGAACAAGATGAACAGAAAAATGTAGCTCGACGAGACGTAGGTGGGTGTGCCGTAGAGACCCTCTGTGCCAAAGCCGAGCGTACCGACCACTTGGTCTATTCCGAAGCCGCGGTGCGCCAGCGCACCCGGCAGGTACTGGCCAAACAGGGCGTAGGCTAAGAACATGCCGCAGATCAGCGGCAGGCCCCAGCCCATCATGCGGCGTGCCGCTTCGAACACCAGTGCAATGGAGACCACACCGATGACCCAGTCGGCACGGGTCAGCTCGCCGGCGCGCAGGGTCAGGTCGGCTTCGAAATACCAATGGTAAAACCCAAAGATGAAACCCGTCAGGCCGAGCAGCCACGCCAGCACAGGCTGGCCTGGCCCCTCACTGCGAAAGCCGGGGCGCAGCGCAAACACCAAGAGCAGCACAAAGCCCACGTGAATCGTCCGGACGACCTGACTCGACAAAGGGCTGAAAGCCGCCGTCCAGAGCTGAAAACTTGAAAACGCCAAGGCGATCCAGAAAATGACGCCGCCGAGGCGCTGCTCGGTATTGTTGTGAGGGTCGCTCATGAGATCCTTGGGAGGGATTGATTTTTAGTAATAGAAAACAGAAACGGCCCCAAGTTTGATCGGGGCCGTTTCTACACTGGCACTTTGACGTACCGGCTGCGGTTACTTCATCACGCCGACTTCCTTGTAGTAGCGCGCTGCGCCCGGGTGCACCGGCACCGGCATGCCGCGCACGGCGTTTTCGCGCTGGATGGTTTTGGCCGCGTTGTGTGCTGCGTACATCGTGTCGATGTTGGCGTACAGGGTTTTGGCCATCTGATACGCCAGCTCATCGGAGACGCCGGAGTGTGTGACCAAAAAGTTGGGGATGGCGGCGGTGGGGATGTCAACGGTTTGACCGGCGTAGGTGTTCGCCGGGATGACGGACGGCTGGTAGGCGGCGTCGCCAACACGGGTCACCACAACAGCCGGCACGGCGACGACGACGATATTGACCGATGTGGCCAGGTCGCGGATAGAGGCAACGCCCAGACCGGCGGACTGCAAAGTGGCGTCCAACTGCCGGTTTTTCATCAACTCGACCGACTCGCCAAACGGCAGGTATTCAATTTTCGCCATGTCGCTGTATGACAGACCGGCGGCCTTGAAAATCGCACGGGCGTTCAGTTCGGTGCCTGACTTGGCGGCTCCTACTGAAATACGCTTGCCTTTAAGGTCGGCCAGGGTTTTGATGCCGGAGTCGGCGTTGGCGACGATTTGGATGTAGTTGTTGTAGGTTGCCGACAGGCCGCGCAATTTGGTCAGGGGTTTGGCAAACCCGGCCTCGGCATTGCCTTTGTAGGCATTAGAAACCGTGTCGGCCAGCGCCAAGGCGAGTTCGCCGCGACCCGCTTGAAGCAAATTCATGTTTTCAGCAGAGGCCCGCGTGACTTGTGCTGTGGACCGCACGTTGGGAATGTTTTTGGCATAAATCTGCGACAGTGCCACGCCCAGCGGGTAGTACACCCCGCTCTGGCCACCCGTCAGGATGTTCACGAACTGCTGTTGCTGTGCCAGCGCAGCACTGGTGGCCAAGGCGGCCCCGAGGCTGAGAATAAGTCCAATTTTCTTGATTGCACGCATACTTGTGTTTCCTTTTGTATAAGTTTTATTAACTTTTGAAGGATACATTAATTTTTTAGTGGTGTTTTTGTAGGACTTGTTGACTTACTCCTTTTAAAGGTTTGTCGAGACAATGCAGGTTTTTGGACGCTAGGCCTTTCGCAGCCTTGCGGGCAAGTACATTTATCGAAAGGATTTTTTGTAAAGGGTTGGCGTGGTGTCTATTGCTGTGCGAGATGTGTCCGAATCGGCGATCGATGCTTTTGTCGACGCGCTTTGGCTGGAAGACGGTCTGTCGCGCAACACTTTGCAGGCTTACCGGCGCGACCTCCGCTTGTTCACGCGCTGGTTGGCCGGTCGCGGCAAGGTGCTCAGCAGCACGACGGAAAACGACCTGAGTGCGTATTTCGGCGCACGCCATGCTGAGACCAAAGCGACCACGGCGAACCGGCGGCTGACGGTGTTCAAGCGCTACTTTCGTTGGGCTGTGCGCGAGCACCAGCTGACCGAAGACCCAACGCTCAAGCTGCAATCGGCACGCCAAGCCTTGCGGGTTCCCAAAACTATGTCAGAGGCGCAAGTCGATGCTCTTTTGGGTGCGCCGCCGGATGACACGCCACTGGGCTTGCGCGACAAAGCCATGCTGGAGCTGTTGTACGCCAGCGGGTTGCGGGTGAGTGAACTGGTGGGCCTGAAAACCTTTCACCTTGGCATGAACGAAGGCGTTCTGCGCGTCATGGGCAAGGGCAGCAAGGAACGGCTGGTGCCGTTCGGTCAGGTGGCGCGGGAATCCATCGTGGCCTATCTGGCTGAAGCGCGCCCGGCCATTTTGAGTGGACAACAAACCGACGATTTGTTTGTCACCGCGCGCGGCAGTGGCATGAGCCGCGTGATGTTTTGGATGCTGGTGAAAAAATACGCCCAACTCGCCGGTATTCATTCGCCCTTGTCACCGCACACCTTGCGCCACGCTTTTGCGACCCATTTGCTGAACCACGGCGCAGACCTGCGCGCCGTCCAAATGCTGCTGGGGCATGCCGATATTTCAACAACGACGATCTACACCCATGTGGCGCGTGAGCGCTTGAAAGCGATTCACGGCGAACACCATCCGCGTGGTTGATGTCTCGTGTTAGCTCCGGCTCACTGGTACATGTAGTCGCGCCTGAAAGGATATGCCGAGGGGCTGTCTGAGGGGCGCGTTGCCAAGACTTGGTGCAGGGCGATCCAGCCTTTCTCAAAGCTCATGGCGCTACCGGCCAAGTAAAGCCGATAGGCGCGCAGGGTTTTTTCAGCGCGCTCGTCGCCGCCATCCGCAGCAAGAACAGTGTGCGCTGTGTCGAGCTGTGCTTCCAGTGCATCTGACCAGTCCCACAAGGTTCGGGCGTAATGCGGCCGCAAATTCTCAGCGTCCACCACTTCAAGCCCGGCCCGCGCCATGTGCTCAAGCAAGCGGCTGACATGCACCAACTCGCCCCCAGGGAATATATATTTCTCAATGAAGTCCCCCATGCCAGCGCCGAGTTGCCGGTTGTCGGCACCACCCGCCGTGATGCCGTGATTGAGCGCCAATCCGCCGGGTACCAGCAAGCGCAGCACCTTGTTGAAGTAGCGCTCCAGGTTGGCCTGGCCGACATGCTCCAACATACCAACTGACGAAATTTTGTCGAAGGGTTGGCGTTCGTCGAGATGCCTATAGTCGAGCAATTCCATGCGCACGCGGCCTTGCAAGCCTTTTTCTTCAATCAGACGCTGCACATGGGCATGCTGGTTTTTCGACAGTGTGATGCCGGTGGCATCGACATCGTAGTGTTCGGCGGCCCACAGGAGCAGCGCACCCCAGCCGGCACCGATGTCAAGAAAGCGCTCACCCGGCTGCAACATGAGCTTGCGGCAAATGTGGTCGAGCTTGGCGTCTTGTGCCTCGGCCAGCGACATCGCCTCATCCCGGTAATAGGCGCAGGAATAGACCCGGCGCGGGTCCAGCCACAAGGCATAAAAATCGTCGGATACATCGTAGTGAAACTGCACTTGTGAGGCGTCTTTTTGCAGCGTGTGCAAGTTCATGGCGCGGGCCCGACCGAGCATGTTGTGCCACCAACCGATGTTGCTGAGTACCGGGTTACCCGGCAGCAAACCAGAGGCGATGGCCATGATGTCGCGCATGCGTCCTTCGAGGTTCAGCTTGCCCTCAACAAACTCTTCTGCCAAGGCGCCGATCTGACCAGTTTTGAGTCGTGCCAAGCTTGACCAGGCCGACAGCAAAAGCTTGACCGGCGCATCGGCGGGCCCGAGCGTTTGGCCCTGCGGCAATTGCACCGCAATCGACGTGGCCAGCCCACCGAGTTGCGCTTGCAGTGGCCTGTGCAGTGGGTGTGAGTTGAGCATGGCTGAACCTTTTCGGCAAACCATCCGAGATTGGACAAGTCAGCTTAGTTCTGCGAGGGGCAGGCGGCAAGCTCTCCAAGTAGGAAAAAGGGACGCTGTTTTGTAGGCGAATGTGCTGATTCAACGGCCTGCTTTTACCGCCCGTTGCGAGAAAAAATTTCCGTCTTTGAGGGCGCAATCATTCCGTCACTGCGAGCGTAGCGCAGCAGTCCAGAGCCCGAATTCGCAGTCATGGATTGCCGCGCTACGCACCCTATGACGGGGTTCCCAGCAGCACCAGTTCAGTTTCTTCAAAACCGGCCGCGCGTCTGGCTTCGACGTTGAACGGGCCTTTGAGCCGCGGTGCGCCGTACTGGGTGGCCAACGTGGCGTAGGTGCTGATCGGGTCCAACCCTCGCGCTTGGCACAGGTGGCGGTACCAGCGGTTGCCAATCAACACATGGCCGATTTCGTCGCGCAGGATGATGTCGATGATCTCGCCACCGCGGCGGTCACCGACTGAGATCAGTTTGTTGCGAATCGCCGGAGAGGCATCGAGCCCGCGTGCTTCCAGCGTGCGTGGCACCAGCGCCATCCGCGCCATCACATCACCGCGCGTTTTTTCGGCCATCTCCCACAAGCCGTTGTGCGCCGGAAAATCGCCGTAGGCAAAACCGAGTTCGGCCAGATGCGCGTGCAGCAGATGAAAATGCAGTGCTTCCTCACGCGCCACTTGCAGCCAGTCGAGATAAAAGGCTTCGGGCATACCGTCAAAACGCCACAGCACGTCGAGTGCCAAGTCGATGGCGTTGCTCTCAATGTGGGCCAGCGCATGCAGCAAACCAGCGCGACCCTCCGGCGAGCCGACAGCGCGGCTTTTCATGTCTGATGGGGCGCGTAACTCCGGACGTTCTGGCCGGCCTGGCACGCCAGGCGGTTCTGCCAGAACGGCTTGTGTCTCGGCCAAGCTCAACGCACTGACCGGCGGCAGTGCGCGTACGGCGGCGGCTTTTTCATCGGCGTGGCGCATCAGGAGCAAGTCGAGGGCCTGCAGACGCAATGACTTGGGCCATAAGGTGGAGGGCAAACTGGGAGAGGGCATGCAGGACATTATCCCGGCCGTCAACGACAGCTTCAGTCTTCCTTACAATTCTGACCTTGTTTGCGCACTTCAAAGGACCATGATGGCGATCTATCGACTGGGCGACTTGGCCCCTCAATTACATGTTACCGCCTGGGTTGCTGACAGCGCCGAGGTCATGGGCAACGTCGTCATGGGCGAGGACAGCAGCGTCTGGTTTGGATGCGTGGTGCGGGGCGACTCAGACACCATCCGCATCGGTCGCAGAACGAATATTCAAGACAACAGCACGCTGCATGCCGACCCGGGCAAGCCGTTGACCATCGGTGACAACGTGTCAGTTGGCCATCAGGTCATGCTGCATGGCTGCACCATAGGGGATGGCACGCTGGTGGGTATTGGCTCGGTGATATTGAACAACGCGCGCATCGGCAAAAACTGCATCGTCGGTGCCTGCTCGCTGGTGACCGAGGGCAAAGAATTTCCGGATGGCTCGATGATCATGGGCAGCCCGGCCAAGGT
>CANCCE010000047.1 GCA_947374505.1 Comamonadaceae bacterium
TCATGGCGAGCGCAGCGCGGCCATCTTCCAACTCGTCATGGCGAACGCAGTGCGGCCATCCATCGTCGAGGTACGCGGCGATGGACTGCCACGCTTCACTCGCAGTGACAGAATTATTTCGCAGTGACGAAATTACCAGGCGCTATCTGTTCGCATTCTCTGCGCGCCCATAAAACGACTTCTTCGCCAGCTCAACAACAACCACATACGCAGCGGTCAGTCCGATCATCGCCGCTATCAGCGGCGCCGGCAGCGGTACAAAACCAAAGATCGAACTGAAGGGCAGATACGGCAACACCAAGGCCAGCATGATGACGGCAACACTGCTAACCAACAGCAAATTGCCGGGTCGGCTGCGGTAAAAGGGGCGGCGCGTGCGCACTACCAGCGCAATCACCAGCTCGGTCAACAGCGACTCTAAGAACCAGCCTGTGCGGAACTCTTCCGGGGAAGCCCTAAACAGCCACAGCAGCGCGCCAAAAGTCAGCATGTCAAACAGTGAGCTGATGAGCCCAAAGCGGACCATGTAGTTGCGGATAAACACCGTATCCCAGCGGCGTGGCTTGGCCACCCATTCCGGGTCAACCCGGTCACTGGCAATCGCCGTGGCGGGAATGTCGGCCAGAAAATTATTCAACAAGATCTGCGACGCCAGCAGCGGCAGGAACGGCAAAAAAATGGACGCGATGGCCATGCTGAACATATTGCCGAAGTTGGCGCTGATGGTGGTGAGGATGTACTTCAGCGTGTTGGCAAAGGTGTTGCGGCCTTCGTCGATGCCGAGCCGCAAAATGCGCAAATCTTTTCGCAGCAATAAAAAATCAGCCGCGTCCTTGGCCACGTCCACCGCTGTGTCAACCGAGATGCCGACGTCTGCTGCGTGCAGCGCGAGTGCGTCATTGATGCCGTCGCCCATGTAGCCGACCACATGGCCGCTTTTCTGCAGCGCCAAAATAATGCGCTCTTTCTGGTTCGGATCGACCTCTGCGAACAAGGTGGTGCGCACGGCCGCATGCATCAGTGCCTCGTCGCCCATGTCGTTCAACTCACGGCCGGTCATCACGGTGATCGCCGGCAAGTTGACGGCTTCGGCCACATGTCGCGCCACCTTGCGGTTGTCGCCGGTGATGATTTTGAGTGCCACCCCGCGCTGCGCTAAGTCCAAAATGGTTTGCCGCACATCGGCCTTGGGTGGGTCCATGAAGAGCAGAAAACCAGCGAAGCACAAATCGCATTCGTCTGCGCGCGTGTACGAACCGCTGCGGGCCTCGACATGCCTCCAAGCCACACCGAGCACGCGATAACCCTGTGCACTCCATGCGTCATAACGCGCTTCTATGTCGGCGCGCATGGCACCATCGAGAGGCGCCGCTGCATCACTATCAACCTTGGTGCAAAGGGCAAGAATTTTGTCGAGCGCACCTTTGGTGATCAGCGTGCGAATACCCAAACCAGCTGCACCGTGGACGTCATGGGCGACCACCACTGACAAGCACTTGCGTACAAAGTCGTACGGGATTTCGTCTACTTTTCTCTCCAAACCGAGATTCAATCCGGCCCTCTTCACAGCGGCCAGCACGGCATCATCCAGCGGGTTCATCAAGCCCGACTGGAACTGCGCATTCAGGCCTGCGAGTTGCAACACCGATGGGCTGGGTTGCCCCAGTGCACCCAAAGCCTCGTCCAGCGCCACCACGCCAGCCGTCAAAGTGCCGGTCTTGTCAGTGCACAACACATCCATGCTGCCGAGGTTTTCAATCGAATTCAGACGCCGCACAATCACACCCAGTTTGGCCATGCGCTTGGCACCATGCGACAGCGTGATGCTGACAATCGCTGGCAACAACTCGGGCGTCAGGCCGACCGCCAAGGCCAGCGCAAACAGCAGCGAAGCCACCGGCGGCTTGGCCATGAAAATATTCACTGCGACGACCCCCACGACCATCGCCAGCATGATGCGGGTCAACAAATAACCGAAGCGGTGGACGCCGCGCTCAAACTCCGTCAGCTGCGGCCGCAACGCCAGCTTGTCCGCAATCTGTCCAAAAACACTGCCCTTGCCGGTCTGTACCAGCAAGACTTGAGCGGTGCCGCTGCTAACGCTGGTACCCATGAAAACGCAATTGCTGCGCTCGGCCAAGCCGGCTTTTTCATCGACAACACCCGGGGTTTTTTCAACAGGAAAGGTCTCGCCCGTCAGCACCGCCTGATTCACGAAAAAGTCCTTCGCCTCCAGTACCACCGCATCAGCGGGAACCAAGCTGCCAGCCGACAACAGCACGATGTCGCCCAGCACCAACTGGTGCGACGGCACAGTCTTCAGTAGACCGCCACGCAACACCTTTGAGTGCACCGTGATCTGTGTCCGCAGCTTTTCAATCGCATTGCCGGCGATGTATTCCTGAGTGAAGCCAAGCAAGGTACTGCCCAAGACGATGGCCAGCACCACACCGGCATCCACCCACTCAGAAGCGACCAAAGAGATGCAGGCTGCCACGATCAAAATCAACACCAGCGGACTCTTGAACTGGCTCAGCAACAGCCCCAGCGCAGTGGCTTTTTTCATGGCCTTGAACGCATTTGGTCCATCGCGTTTTAAGCGCAGATGCGCTTCGCGCTGTGTCAGCCCGCAGCCATCCGCCTTCAGCTTTTCCATCAGCTCATCTGCGGGCAAGCCCCAATAATTTTCAGTGACATTGGGTTGGCCCGTCATGTCGCCATCCTTTCAAGCGAGCCACCGCTCTGAAGGACTCAGAACCTCACGCGACACACTGGCAAGGATGGTTTCCGAAAAAGCCACAGCGCCGCTTGATGTGCGTCAAAACCAGCGTTGATGGCTGACGGTGACAGCTGCTTTGGTTTGAGCCAGCACCTTTCCCCGGCCAAAGAGAGTCATAACTCAACAGTAAAAAAGTATTATTCCCACGTAAAAAAACAGGGTTATTACCAAGATGTTTAACTATCAATAATTATTTCTAAGTTGACTCACCCACAGGACACACCACAACATGATCACGCTTGATATCAATAACCGAAAAGTCAATGTGGATGTTCCCGCAGAGATGCCGTTGCTTTGGGCGCTGCGCGACGAGCTGGGCATGGTGGGGACCAAATTTGGCTGCGGCGCCGGGCTCTGTGGTGCCTGCACCGTGCACATGGGCGACGCTGCGGTGCGCTCTTGCGTCACACCGGTGTCTGCCGCTGTCGGCCAGCGCATCACCACCATAGAACACATGGAAGATATCCCGCTGGGTGCCGCCGTACAGGCCGCATGGATGGCCGCCAACGTGCCGCAATGCGGCTATTGCCAGGGCGGCCAGGTGATGTCAGCGGTGGCGCTGCTCAAAAGCAAGCCCCAACCCACGGACAGCGATATTGATGAGGCGATGAGCGGCAATATTTGCCGCTGTGGCACTTACACCCGCATCCGCACCGCCATCAAGCAGGTCTCGGCCCAACTCGGAGCCAAAGCATGAGCAACACCCTCAACCTCGACAACTCGGCCCGTCGCACCTGGCTCAAAAGCATGGGCGCCGGCGGATTAATTTTGGCCGTTGGCCGGACTGGCAACGTCTTCGCGCAGACCGCAGCAACGGCCAAGGAAGTCAAATACGGCGGTGACAACATGCCGGGCGGCGTGGTGGACGACCCGCTGGTGTTTGTCTCGATTGATGCGGCAGGCGTGGTCTCCGTGGTCTGTCATCGGTCCGAGATGGGCCAAGGTGTACGCACCAGCATCCCCATGGTGGTGGCCGATGAACTCGACGCCGTCCTGAAGCGCGTCAAAGTGGTGCAAGCCTTGGGCGACGAGGCCCGCTACGGCAATCAAAACACCGATGGCTCACGCAGTTTGCGCCACTCGATGGAGCCGCTGCGCCGCGTCGGTGCCGCCGCACGCGCCATGCTTGAAGCCGCTGCTGCAGCGCGCTGGAAAGTACCGGCCAGCGAAGTACAGGCACGCCTGCACGAACTGGTGCACCTGCCCAGTGGTCGCAAGCTCGGTTTTGGCGACGTCGCTCTGGACGCTGCCGCGCTGCCCGTGCCGGCCCGTGCCAGCCTGAAGTTCAAAACACCGGGACAGTTTCGCTACATCGGCAAGAGCGCTACGCCCTTGATCGACGGCTCGGACATCGTGCGCGGTCGGGCCGTTTTCGGCACCGACATCCGGCTAGACGGCATGGTTTACGCCGTGGTCGCTAGGCCACCGGTGATGGGCGGCAAGCTCAAGCGTTTCGATGCCATCAAAGCCTTGAAAGTGCCGGGCGTGTTGCGCGTCTTTGAACTTAAAAGCACACCCTTACCAGCCAACCACAACCCCATGGGTGGTGTTGCGGTGGTCGCCAGCAATACATGGTCGGCCATCAAGGGCCGCGAAGCTTTAGAGCTTGAGTGGGAAGACGGCCCACATGCCAGTTACGACTCAGAAGCCTACAAAGCGACGCTGGAAGCCTCGGCCCGCCAGCCCGCCAAGGCTTTGCGCAACGATGGTGACGTGACCGCCGCACTGGCCAAAGCCACCCGGCGCGTGCAAGCCGAGTACTACCTGCCCCATCTTGGCCATGCCACGATGGAGCCACTTGTGGCGACCGCCCGCATCGTTGACAACCACTGCGAGATCTGGGCGCCGACACAGGCACCGCAGGGCGCGCGTGATTTTGTGGCCCATAAACTGGGCTTCAAGTCTGAGCAAGTCACCTTGAACGTGACCTTGTTGGGTGGCGGCTTTGGCCGCAAGTCCATGTTTGACTTTGTCGCTGAGGCGGCCTTGGTGTCACAAGCCATGGGCGGAAAACCGGTCAAGCTGCAATGGACCCGTGAGGACGACATCCGCCACGACTATTACCACACCGTGGCCGTCGAACACCTAGAAAGCGCGCTCGATGCCAACGGCAAACCCACCGCCTGGCTGCACCGCTCGGCAGCGCCGTCAATCGGCTCGACCTTTACGCTGGGGGCCAAGATGCTGAACGCCGGCGAGATGGGCATGACCGCTATCAACGTGCCGTTCCAAATTCCCAATGTCCGCATCGAAACGCCGGAAGCGCAAGCCCACACCCGCATCGGCTGGTTTCGCTCGGTCTACAACATTCCGCACGCGTTTGCTGTGCAGAGTTTCGTCAGCGAGTTGGCGGCTGAGGCCAAGCGCGACCCGAAAGACTACCTGCTGGAGTTGATCGGGCCGGCCCGCCGGATTGACCCACGCACCCTGTCCGATCACACCAATTACGGCGAGTCACCCGAGCGTTATCCGATCGACACCGGCCGCATGGCTCGGGTGGTTCGGCTGGCAGCGGCAGGCGCTAAATGGGGCCGAAAATTGCCCCAAGGCCGCGGACTGGGCATTGCGGTCGCTTACTCGTTCATGACCTACGTTGCCACGGTGGTGGAGGTTGAAGTGGACGCCAAAGGCGCTTTGCGCGTGATCGCTGTTGACTCGGCGGTGGACTGTGGCCCGCAGGTCAATACAGAACGCATCCGCTCACAGCTCGAAGGCGCGGTCATCATGGGGATCGGCTTGGCCAAGCTCGGAGAAATCACGTTCAAGGACGGCATGGTGGTGCAAAGCAACTTTCACGACTATTTGATGCTGCGTCATAACGAGTCGCCACGGGACATTCGTGTGCACTTTGCCCCAGCCGACTACAGCGTTGCGCCCGGCGGTGTCGGCGAACCCGGCCTACCGCCGATCGCGCCGGCCTTGTGCAATGCGATCTTCGCGGCCACGGGCAAACGCATCCGCAGGCTGCCGATTGGCGATCAACTGAACGTTGCGTAAGGTCCACCTCAACCGCTTAAGCCCTTCAAGCGCAGATGCACGTCGTCTTCCAAGTCGATGGGCATCTGCTGCTTGGCTTGTAAATAGTGGGTGGTAAAAACATCCAAATAAGCTTCTAGTGTTTGCGCAGCGTGGGACTCTCCTGCCAGTTCCATGCACAGCGCGGCCACCTCAGACGTACAAAAGTGGTCCTCTCGTTTAGAGCGGCGCAAGCGGTAACGAGACAGTTGCTCGGGCTGCAAGCTGAGCACTGGCAAGTGGTTCAGATACGGACTTTTGCGAAACATCTTGCGCGCCTCTGGCCACGTGGCGTCAAGCAACACAAAGAGAGGTCGCTTACCGGCTTGGATTGACACGTCAGTCACCACACGTTCAGCCGCGACGAACTCGCCCGGAAACACCAAGTACGGCTGCCATTGCGGGTCAGCCAGCATGGCCAGCAGCGCGGGGTCGACCTCGGTGCGCGCCCAGCCAAAAGCGGCGGTGTCTGCCACCACGTCAGCAATCAGCCAGCCCGTGTTGCTGGGCTTGAGCGGCTCGATGTCACACATGATCAAACACACAGCGGCCTGCGTCGGCACGGTCGGGCGCAAGGCGCACAGGCAATGAGACATCACAAGGCGACAACCCGCGCAATGCGCCAGACGTGAACCACCACGAGCCAGAAACGGTTTTGAACTGCGCGCGATGCGGGCGCTGCGCAAGCGGGCGACGGCGTGGGGAGTTCGCGGTTTTTGGGGAGCATTGAAGTCGGACATGGTGCCGGGTATTTTCGGTCATGGCGCTGTCAACAAACTGAAGGTTGCCGGCTAAAGAATCAGGCTTGACGAACTCAGCGTTCAAACTTCGTAGAATTATTCGATGAACTTCCCAAGAAACTCACGAGACAATATGCGTTACTCGGCCTTTCCATGAGCGGCTGCTCACTGCCGCCTGGTGTGCAGGTGATTGAACGGGGCTGGCTGTCAGCCAACATGGTGCTGGCCACCGGCCCGTACAACACAGCGGTCATCGACAGTGGTTACTGCACTCACTCCGCGCAGACCGTGGCGTTGGTGCAAGCGGCGCTGGGTACCGTGCCACTCAACTACTTGCTGAACACCCACTTGCACAGCGACCATTGCGGTGGCAACGCCGCGCTGCAAGCGCACTTCCCGTTGTTTCAAACACTGATTCCACCCGGTCATGCCGCTGCCGTCACAGACTGGGATCCCGTCACACTGAGTCACGTGCCCACGGGTCAGCTGTGTCCGCAGTTTGCCTATCAAGGCCTGCTCATTCCAGGCCAAGAGATTCAACTCGGCGAGAACACTTGGCAAATCCATGCAGCACCGGGTCATGACCCCAACGCCGTGATCCTGTTTGAACCGGTGTCGCGAACGCTCATCTCAGCGGATGCACTGTGGGAAAACGGTTTTGGCGTCGTCTTCCCCGAACTGGAGGGCGATGACGCTTTTGAAGCCGTGGGCGCAACGCTGGACCTGATTGCACAACTCTCGCCGGTCACCGTGATCCCTGGGCACGGCAGGGTGTTTCCTTATTCAGAAATCGTTCTAGACCGCGCGCGGTCGCGCCTGGACGTTTTTACTGCCAACCCGCTCAAGCACGCCCGCCACGCTGCCAAGGTTCTGCTCAAGTTCAAACTCCTTGAAGTGCAACAACAAGATGTCGACGTGTTTCTCGACTGGGCGCTCCGCACGCCTTATTTTGAGTTGGTCCGAAACCGCTTTTTTGACTCCGTGCCGGCCGCTGATTGGATAAACACCCTGATTGAAGAGTTGCAGCTCTCCGGTGCCGCTCGCCGCGAAGGCACAGACCTGGCAAACGCTTGAGTTCTTTGTCTTTTTGGTGGCTGCAGCGACGTTCTAAGCGCATAAACGGGAAATCGTCGCTCCTTGACGCATAATGCGTGATTGCAAGTGGTTAAACACTTGCACTGGTTAGGTGATCGGTCAGTTTCGCGCGCTACAGCGGTAAGTTTGAAGATTTGTTGTGCTTTCGGGACCCCATCGCTTTTGTTTTATGTATTTTTGAGGAGTCCCCATGGGCAATAAACTTTACGTCGGCAACTTGCCGTACACAGTGCGTGACGAAGATCTGCAACAGTCTTTCGGTGCGTTTGGTTCAATCACCAGCGCAAAAGTCATGATGGAACGCGACACCGGTCGCTCCAAAGGCTTTGGCTTTGTGGAAATGGGCAGCGATGCCGAAGCACAAGCCGCAATCGCCGGCATGAACGGCCAGTCACTCGGCGGCCGTAGCATCACCGTCAACGAAGCCCGTCCGATGGAGGCACGTCCTCCACGTACCGGTGGCTTCGGCGGCGGCGGTGGCGGCTACGGCGGTGGCGGCGATCGTTCCGGCGGTGGCGGCTACGGCGGTGGTGGCGATCGTTCCGGCGGTGGCGGCTACGGCGGCGGCGGTCGCGGCGGCTACTAAGCCCTGCTAACCCACTGACTCAGCCTCGCGCTGAGTCCAGCTCAAAAGGCTTCAAAACTTCGGTTTTGAAGCCTTTTTTCTTAGGGCTACTCGAAAAGTTGCAAACGGAAATCCTGCCTTGTCTTAGCCCACCGCCGCCAGTGCGCGCACCGGCTTGTCCAGCCGTGCCGCCGACAAATACTGTTGTCGGTAAATCTCGAAAGGCATGGTGTCGGCCGCTTCGATTTTTTTCTGATCTGCCACCGACTGCGCACTCATGCGAAGCAAACGGTCTTGCTGCTCGGCCGACCAAGGCATCTCCAACAGCAAAGCTTGCGTCTTGACGGACTGATCACGCACGAAGGCCACAAACGAGTTGTCAAAGCCCTGCATGGCATCCAGTACGCGCGCTGACGGCAAGGTGTCGGGTTGCTGCAATGCGGCGCTGGCAGCGGCCAGCGAGCGGGAGTAACGATCAGTTTCATGCGTGGCATCCAGCTTGGCCGCCAGTGGAGCGCAAGCGGCCACCAACTCGGCACCCCAAGTCGTCAGGCTGATCTCATGGCCATGACGTTCGAGTTGCAGGCCGGGCTCACGTCCACGCGCCGCAGTACGGTGCTGGTTGCGCGCCAGTTCGGCAATTTCAGCCGGTGAATCAGGCGGACTGTCGGTCTGCAAACAGTGCAGTAAAAACACGTCCAAAAAATCCATGGTCTCGGCCTTGATGCCCACCGACTCAAAAGGGTCGAGGTCCATCAGCCGCACTTCAATGTATTCAACGCCACGCTCACGCAATGCGTGAAGAGGCCGCTCGCCAGGAAAAATCACGCGCTTCGGACGAATCGTGCCGTAAAACTCATTTTCAATTTGCAGCAAGGTGTCGCCGAGCTGGTTGTAGTCGCCGCCCGGGTTGCGAATGCCAACACCTTCGTAGGCCGGGTAAGGCCGGGTCAACGCATCAGCCAATGACGCGGCATAACCCTCCAAGCTGTTGTAGCTGACCGCCAGCGAAGACTGCGCGTCGCTTTGGTAACCCAACCGCCCCATGCGCAGCGAGGTGCCATGCGGCATGTACATGGTGTTGGCCGATAACGTCTGCAGCTCGTGCTGACGCCCGGCCACAAAACTGGAACACACCGCCGGTGAAGCGCCAAACAGATACAGCAGCAAAAACGCATGACGCCTGAAGTTACGGATCAAACCGAAATACGCTTCGCTCGACACACCGGGCAAAGACCAGTTGTAGTGAATGCCAGAGATCGTCTGCATGCGGCGGCCGTAGCGGTGACTCAAGCCCATGCGGTAAATACTTTTGGCGCGACCCACATTGGACGAGCCAAAACGCGCTATGGGGATGGTCTCGTCAGTCGGTAAGCCGCAGGGCATGCTCGAGACCCAGAGCATTTCATCGCCGGCCTTTTGCATCTCGCGGTAGGTGAACTGGTGCATCTCAGTCAGTTCGGCCAGCGCGCTGGTGGCATCAGCGTGCACGCCAGTGACCAGTTCCAATTGCGATTCACTGAAATCAGTCGTGATGTGGGGATGCGTCAGGGCCGAGCCGAGCGCCGCCGGGTGCGGCGTCAGCGCCAGCGCACCACTGCGTTGCGCGCGCAGGCTTTCCTTCTCAATCCCGCGCCCCATGCCTTTGAGCCGGGCGGGTGTCAGGTCTTTCAGCAAATTATCCGAAAGCTGTCCGGCCGTGGCCTGCAACTGGGTCATATTCTCGATTCCTCAGGTTCTTATTTTTGGATTGAGTGCACGCTATCACAGGCTGGCCCATTTTGCTGGCCAAGGTCAAGCGGCAGCCCATCCATGGGCAAACATCAGGCCAGCACGCGCTGCAGCCACTGTTCCATATCGGCAATTTCTTCCTGGCAGACGGAGTGTTCCATCTCATAGTCATGCCAATCCACCGAGTAGCCGAGCGACTCCAAATGCTCACGGGAGGCCGTCGCGCGGGGCAAGATCACCACCGGGTCACGGGTACCGTGCGCCATGAAAATCGGTACATCTTGGTTGGCGGCGCTGCGCTCGGCAGCCGTCTTGTCAGCCAGCGGCAAATAGCCCGACATGGCGATGATGCCGGCCAAACGGTCACGATGGCGCAGGCCCGTCATGAGCGCCATAGCGCAGCCCTGTGAAAACCCAGCCAACACGATGCGGCTGGACGCAATACCACGCGACTTTTCACGCTCAATCAGCGCATCGATGGCCATCTGCGAGTGGCGCATGCCCGCCTCGTCTTGTCGCTGCGTCAGATCGGCACCCAAAATGTCATACCAAGCCGGCATTTGGTAGCCGCCATTGATGGTCACCGGCATCACCGGTGCGTTGGGAAATATGAAGCGGACCGGACCCACCGCAGACAGGTCAAACTGCTCGGCAACCGGCACAAAATCACGCCCATCAGCACCCAAGCCGTGCAGGATTAATACCGTGGCGACCGGGTTTTCGCCGGTCTGGGCTTCAATGACTTCGAGGGACATACGCAAACCTAAACAAGTCTTATCCGGTGCGGACATTGGATTGAAACAAAAAATGTCGCAGCGGAACGCTACCGACAAGCCAGCATCGGCAACAAAACCGCCGAGCTGGGCATTTTAAAGGCCATCCAAATTGACGCTCGTCAGCGTACGGATACCCTTATTGGCTGTGGCTTAGCCCCGTCCGTCATTGCGTAGCGCGGCAAGCCAGCAGTCATGAACTGCCGCGCTACGCTCGCAGAGACGAAGCTTAATACGTGCCGATGTAGTCGCGCTTGCCGACTTCGACACCGTTGTGGCGCAGGATGTCGTAAGCCGTGGTGGTGTGAAAGAAGAAATGCGGCAGGCCGTAGTTGAGCAAATAGGACTGGCCAGTGAAGCGTTTTTCTTTGGGTGTGCCGGCTTGCGTGACGATCGCGCGCGTGGCGGCGCCTTCAAACTGAGCCGCGTCCAAGCCGTCTATCAAGGCCAGCACGTTGTCGATGCGCGCCTGCAAGTCGGCAAAGCTCTTCTCGCCATCTTCCATGGTTGGTACTTCGACACCGGCCAGCCGGTGGGCTACGCCTTTGGCGAAATCTGTGGCGACTTGCACCTGCTTCAGCAACGGAAACATATCTGGGAAAAGACGCGCTTGCAGCAAGGCATTCGGGTCGATATTTTTAGCCGCGGCGTGGGCTTCGGCCTTGGCCAAAACGCCTTTCAAACCGCCCAGCATTTGTTTGAAGAGGGGGATGGATGCGGTGTAAAGAGCGTGGGTCATGGTTTTCCTGAAATAAAGGGCTGGGCTGTTGATGGAAATTCAAACCCGCCGATTTTGCCCCGCTTCGCGGCACGGCTGTGCTGCCGTCTGCCTGCCCTGTCATAATTTAATTGGCTCTCCCGCCAGCCAGCCCTGCCTAGTTCTATGGGCTGCAGCACACAAAGGTCTTTCAACATGAACGCTCCACTGCCCACCTCTGTTCAGCCGCCCGTGCAAGCCGCCGACCTCGCCGCGCTGCCGCTGATTGAAAAATGGATTTCCTTCGCCTCAGTGTCCCGTGACAGCAACCTGCCTATCATTGAGTGGACACAAAACTGGCTTGAAGCCCTTGGCATTGAATGCACCCGCACCTATGACGACAGTGGCCAAAAAGCCAATCTGTGGGCCACCCTGCCCGCTGAAAACGGCGAAACCAAAATCGGCGGCCTGGTCTTGTCTGGCCACACCGATGTGGTGCCGGTTGACGGCCAACCTTGGGTCACCGACCCTTTTGTCGCGCAGATCATTGACGACCGACTGTATGGCCGCGGCGTCACCGACATGAAAAGCTACGGCGCCACCGCCTTGATGATGGTGCCCGAATTGCTCAAACGCAAACTCAAACGCCCCGTGCATTTGGCCTTCAGCTACGACGAAGAAGTCGGCTGCATTGGCGTGCGCCGCATGATCGCCGACATGGTCAAGTCCGGCTACCAGCCAGCCGGCTGCATTGTGGGCGAACCCACCGGCATGCAGGTGGTGGTGGCGCACAAGGGTAAGCACGCTTACAAAACATCGGTGCGCGGTTTTGAGGCGCACTCCTCGCTCACGCCGCAAGGTGTCAACGCGGTCGAGATCGCTTGCGAGTTTGTGGCCAACCTCAAATCCATGCACCGGCAACTCGTCAAAGCAGGCCCTTTCGACCCGATCTACGACGTGCCCCACACCACCATCCACACCGGCGTGATCCACGGTGGCACGGCGCTCAACATCATTCCGCGCGACTGCGATGTGACCTGGGAAATTCGCCACCACCACATGAACTCGCCCGAAGAGCTTTTCGCGCAAGCCAAGGCCTTTGCCGACAGCCTGCTACCCGCCATGCGGGCGGTGGCGGCAGACACGGGGATCACGCACCAGCTCAACTCGGTGTTGCCCGGCTTTGCCACGGATGCCGACAGTGAGATCGCCAAACTCTGCTTCACTTGCGCGGGAACCGACAGCAGCAGCGTGAGCAGCATTGAGGGAGGCAAAGTGTCTTTTGGCACAGAAGCTGCTTTATTCCATCAAGCCGGCGTGCCGACCATCGTGTGCGGCCCCGGTCACATTGCGCAGGCGCATCAACCCAACGAATGGGTTGAGCTCGCGCAGCTGGCTTGGTGTGAGCGCTTCATGCGCCGCCTGGCTGACCAAATTTGTGTGAACTGAAAGAAATCATGATCGATCGTAGAAACTTCATCGGTGCCAGCTTGGCACTGGCCGCCGGCACCAGCATGGCGCAAACACAGCGCGTGGCGCGCATCGTGGTGCCGTTTGCAGCCGGCGGCGTACAAGACCTGCTGGCCCGCGCGATCTCCAATGAACTGGCCATCGCCCTCGGCCAAACCGTCATCATTGAAAACCGGCCGGGTGCTGGCGGCACGGTCGGCACCGGCTATGTCGCCAAGGCCGCGGCTGACAGCCAGACCATGGTCATGGCAGCGGCCAGCCACAACATCAGCGGCTCGCTCTACCCCAAATTAAGCTTTGACCCGCAAAAAGATTTTGCCCCGATGGCCTACATCGGCACCGCTGGTTATGTGTTGATGATCAACCCCGATGTGCCCGCCAAGAATGCCGCTGAATTCATCCGCTATGCCAAGAGCAACCCAGGCAAGATGAACTACGCCAGCGCGGGGGTCGGCAGCGCCACGCACTTGTCGATGGCTTACTTCTGCGGCTTGGCCGGCATCGATGTGGTGCACCTGCCGCTCAAAGCCACTGGCGAGGCCATCAACGAAGTGATCTCAGGCCGCGCCCAAGCGGTCATCGCCGCCAGCATCGGCGCTCTGGCCTTTGCCAAAGACAGCCGGCTGCGCCTGATCGGTGTGACCTCACCCAAACGCTCCAAGTATTTACCTGAGATCCCGACCATCGCTGAAAGCGGCTTGCCGGGCTACCAGTTTGACTCCTGGTTTGGTTTGCTCGGCCCGGCCGCAACCCCCGCCGCCGAGATCAACCGCGTTCACGCAGCCATCGGTAAATTGCTCAAAGACCCGGTGGTGCTGGAGCGGCTCGACAAGCAAGGCATCGAGCCCGCTTTCATGAGCAACCCCGACTTCGCCAAGTTGCTGGCCGTGGACTACGAGCGCATGGCCAAAGTCGTCAAAGCCTCAGGCGCGAAGATCGACTGAAGCGCAGACCACCGTCGCTGCGAGCAATTTTCCGTCACTGCGAGCGAAGCGCGGCAGTCCATCACCGCGCGCCTCAAAGATGGATGGCTGCGCTTTGCTCGCCACGACGGGGCAGTGGATGGCCGCACTTAAGCGGCTCTTGTTGCCGAGCCAACCAGTCGCCAACCAAGACCGGGTCGTTGACAGTTTTGAGTTGCTGATAAGCGGCCTCGGCTTCAGGAAACCGCCGGCGCAAAAAATTCAACCACTGCTTCAAACGACCGGCACGGGATTTAGCGTCTAGCCGCGAACAGACCAGCAGCCAAAAGTCCGCGATGTGCGGCAGCAGCTGCGGCCATGTCAGTGCAGCTGACGCACCGCCTTGAATCGCCCAAGCCAAGCCCGGGTCTGCCACTGCGCCACGGCCGATCATCAGCATGTTGCAGCCACTCACCTCGCGGCAGCGCTGCGCGTCGGCAAGGTTCCAGATTTCGCCATTGGCGACCACCGGCAAACGCACCACCTGACGAATATCAGCGATGCGCTCCCAGTACGCTGGTGGACGGTAACCATCGGCCTTGGTTCGAGCGTGCACCACCAGCTCGCAAGCACCTGCGCTGTCAATCGCTTGCGCACAATCTTCGGCCTGCGCATCGTCGTTATAACCGAGCCGCATCTTGGCCGACACCGGCACACCGGCAGGCACCGCACGACGAACGGCCGCCACGATACGACCGACACATTCGGGGTCTTTCAACAGCGCCGCACCGCCGCCGTGGCGATTGACGATGTTGGCCGGACAACCAAAGTTGATGTCGATACCGGCTGAGCCCATCTCGGCCAGTCGCGCTGCATTGTCAGCCATGCAAGAAGGGTCTGAGCCCAGCAACTGCGCCCGCACCGGAACGCCTGCAGGCGTGAGACTGCTATTCAGCAGCTCCGGCACGATGCGAATGAAGACCCGCTCTGGCAAGAGCTGATCGGTGATGCGGATGAATTCCGAGACGCAACGGTCAATGCCGCCCACACGCGTGAGGATGTCGCGCAACACAAAGTCAAGCAAGCCTTCCATGGGCG
>CANCCE010000048.1 GCA_947374505.1 Comamonadaceae bacterium
TCGCCAACGAAGATCACGTGATCGCCTTCTTCATAGCGGCTGCGGTTGAAGCATTCAAAGGTCGCGGCAGCGCCAGCCAACAAGGGGGCACCGCTGAGTCCGTCGGTGAATTCAACGCCTTCCCAACGGTCGTCGCGCTTACCGGCGAAGCGTTCGGCCAGTTCTTTTTGGTCGGCAGCCAGAATGTTGATCGCGTAGTGTGAACCCGTGCTCAGTGCCACCATCGAAGCCGCAGAGCGGCTCAGGCTCCACAACACCAGCGGCGGTTCCAGTGAGACCGAGTTGAAAGAGTTGGCCGTCAGCCCAACCAAATCGCCGTCAGCGGTGCGGGCGGTGACGATGGTCACACCGGTGGCGAACATGCCCAGTGCACCGCGAAATTCCTGCCGCGAGAAAGTCGGACGGTTGGCGGTGAGGATCTTGGCGTTGGACAACAGGGAGGTCATGGGGGTGCTCGGCAGACGGGACGTCAAAAAGAAGAAAGGGCGGTGAGGTATTCTGGATATATTGTCCGCGATGAACCCATTTTTCCTCACTGAAGCATGTCAAGCCCAATCTCAGCATAGGACTTTTTCAGCGGCGATGCTGCAGAAAAAACGCCAGCATGGCGGCCGAAGCGTTGGGACCGTGCGGATCGGTGAAAGAACCGGCAGCGTTACCACCCGACCAAGCGTGCGGGCCGGCTTCGACGGACCAGTACTCTACATAGTGGTGATGATCTCCGGCGCTGTAAACCGTGCGCAGCGTGTGGCGCATTTCGCCCGTTGGGGCGGGCAGCTCTTGTGGAATGACGCTGCGTGTCAGCGGCACCCCCGAGGCCTTCAGTGCGGCGATAGCGGCGAGCACGATCTGATCGCCGTTGTCCGGGTGCACGGTGCTGTCGGCGTCGCCATGAAAGACGATGGTGGGCATCACATCTTTGAGCGCCGCAGGGTCACCGGGCGTGCGTGAGCGGCCGCCGTGGCGCATGGCACTGAAGGCGGAGATGACATTGTGCGCCGCCCCGGGCGGCAGGCCAGAGTGCACGCCGACAGCGGCGAACAGATCTGGGTAGTGAGCGGCCACTATGGCAGCCATGGCACCACCTGCGGAAAGGCCGGCGATATAGACGCGCGTCGGGTCGACAGGATATCGAGCAATCACGTGTCGCGTCAGCGCGGCCAACATGGCGGGCTCGCCAGCGTGCCGGCCTTGGTGAGCACTGTCAAACCAGTTCCAGCAACGCATCTGGTTGGCTTTGGGTAACTGCTCCGGGTACAGCACCATGCAGGGCGTTTTGGCTGCCAGTTCGTTCATGCTGGTGCCGCGGGCAAAATCGGCGGCGTCTTGCTTGCAGCCGTGCAGCATCACGACCAAGGGCACGCTCGTGGGCTCTTCCGTTGTGGATGTGACTGGCGGTAAGGGGGGAACATACAGATTGAAACCATAGCGCTCACCTTCAAATTCAAAAACTTGCCGCGTGAACGCGGCGCGGCGTAGCTTCGGAGTGGCATCCGTTGTTCCGGGTGCCGTGGTTTGTTCGACCCTTGAGGCGTTGGGTTCAGGAGCGGTGTCTGTGCTTGGCTCTGGCGCGGGGGTGACAAAGACCGGAACGATAGTTGGACTCAGCAACTCTGGGCGAAAGACCCGTCGGAAGAGTCGCTCAGCCACAAGCACCTGACGGCCGAGCTTGGATTGCCGGGCCGCACGGGCTAGTTCATTGATCCAGAATGGCACGGCTTCAGCTCCAGAGTGCATCGCTGCGATGCAACAAAGAATACGCTTATTCAATGACGGGTGCTGGCCCAATCATCGGCATCGATTCGTGCGTTTGAAGCACGAGTAGGTGGAATATTTGCACTTTACTGCGAGGTTGCGGCCTTTCATAATCAGGCGTGTTTTAAATTTTTAACTGAAGAAAAGAGTCTGATTTTGCGATTCACTGTATGGTTGCCCAAGGTGTTGTTGTTGGGCTTGGCGTTGTTGGGCTCAACCTTTTCTGTGGCACAGAACTACCCGGACAAAGTGGTTCATGTGATCACGCCTTTTCCACCTGGCGGTGCCGCTGATGTCGTGCTCCGATTGGTCACGCAGAAACTCGGCGAGGCTTTTAAAAGCACCTTCATCGTTGAAAACAGAGTGGGCGCGGGCGGTGCCGTCGGCACCCAATATGTGGCCCGTGCTGAGCCTGACGGCTATACCTTGCTGATCACATCGAGCAGTACCATGTCCATCAACCCGCATCTGATGGCCAAGCCGCTTTACAACCCGCTCACCAGTTTCACGCCTATCGTGCTGGTCGGTTCCTCTCCAAATGTGTTGGTCGTCAACGCCAAGTTGCCGATTAAATCGGTGGCTGATTTGGTGGCTGCCGCCAAGGCGAGCCCCGGGGTACTCAACTATGCCTCGAACGGCAGCGGCACCTTGAGCCACTTGACGGGCGAGTTGTTCAAGCAGACGACCGGCGTCGATTTATTGCACATTCCATACAAAGGCGCGGCACCTGCTGTGGCTGACACGGCTGGCGGGCAAGTGACGGCTTTGTTTGCGGCTTACGCCAGTGTCAGCCCGATGCTCAAGTCGGGTCGTTTGCGGCCGCTTGGCGTGACCAGTCTCAAACGTCTCGATTTGGCACCAGAGTTCCCCACGCTGGCGGAGTCCGGCTTACCCGGCTTCGAGTCGAACCAGTGGTGGGGTCTTTACGGACCCGCCGGCATGCCGGCACCGATTGTTGCGCGGTTGAATGCCGAGGTGAACAAGATTTTGAGCTCGCCCGAGTTGCGCAAACGTTTTGCAGAAGAGGCCATCGACGTCGGTGGCGGCAGTCCCGCCGACCTGTCCAACTACCTGCGCCAAGACTATGCCAAGTGGGAAAAAGTCGTCAAACGCGGCAACATCAAATCCGAATGAATACCTTGACATCTCCGATCAAAGCCCGCCCGCCGCAGACATCCGTGGCGGTGACTGCGCAACTTGCGGCGTTTGTTGCCAATCTGCAGTGGACTGACGTGCCTGCGCATGTTCAAGCGCTGATGCCGGTTTTGATGGTCGACGTTTTTCGTGCGGCAGCGGCCGGGCGCCAGCGGTCTTGGACCCAAAAGGTCACGGCTCTTTACCAGCATCACAACTCTGACAAGCAAGCCAGCCTGTTTTTTTCGGACCAAGCCGTGGACGTTGCCAAGGCGGCATTCGTCAATGGTGTGGCCTGTGGCAGCCTCGACTGGGATGACTCGCACGTGGCCGCCATCATCCATCCGGGCGTGGTGATCTGGCCGGCTGCTTTGGCGATGGCGCAGGTGACCGGCGCGAACGGACGCGAGTTATTGACGGCTGTGTTGGCGGGTTACGAAACTGCCATTCGCATTGGCATGTCGATTCAGCCCGAGCATTCGCTGCGCGGTTTTCAGGGGACGCCAACCTGCGGTGCTTTTGGTGCAGCAGCGGCGTGTGCCCGGTTGCTCAAACTCTCGACGGAGCAAACCCGTGATGCGCTGGGTATTGCCGCCACCTTTGCCTGTGGCCTGTCGCAGTTTTTTGTGTCGGGTTCTGATATCAAGCGCTTTCACGCCGGCAAGGCGGCGGCCAATGGCGTTGAAGCGGCACTGTTGGCGCAGGCGGGTCTGACGGGCCCGCACGATGCGATCGAAGGGGTTCAAGGATTTGCCCGGGCCTTCTCGGATCGATTCGACCCGATGGTGTGCGTTGACCATTTGGGCAGCATTTTTCACACCCAGTTGATTTCGCTGAAACCCCACGCCGGCAGTGTGCGCATGCAATCGGCGATCGAAGCCGCCGCAGTGCTGGCGAAGCAGGGCATCCGCATGGAGTCGATTGCCTCGATTGATATCGGTGTGCACCCGGCCATGGTGGGCAAGCTGACGGCCAACCGGCCGGTTGACAACCAGCAGGCGCAACTCAGTACACCGTTCGCGGTGGCCATGGCCTTTGCGCTGGCCGGTCAGCGCGAAGGCCCGTTGACGCTCTCAATTGATGATTTTGAACAGGCCATGCAGGACGAGCGGGTTCGCGACTTATCGGCCCGGACGACCTGTCTGGTCGACAACGACGTCGAGCGACTGACCACAGCAGAAGCGGTTCCTGCACGGGTGACATGTCATCTCAAAGACGGTAGCGCACACGTTCACTTTATTGAACATCCCAAAGGCTGCCCGCAAAACCCGATCACCTCGGACGAAGTGTCGCAGCGCTTTCAGGCGCTTGCTTCGGCCACTTTCGGCACGGCTGCTTGCGAAGCCTGGCTGTCTCAGGCGCGGCAAATTGAGCAGCTGGCGTCCGTGACCCCACTGTTTACTTTGCGAGCTTGAGATGGGACCCACTCAGACACTGGCGTCGTTCGCCGCGGAGGTGAGCCACCAAACATTACCGGCACCGGTGAAAGCCAAAATGGTCGGCTTGACGCTCGACTATTTTCGGGTGGCCTCGATCGGCGAGCGATTGCCCTGGAGCACGTGGGCGCGACACTACACCTTGCAAAACGCCGGCACGGGCACGGCGCCGTTGTTATTTTCTAAGCAGCAGCTTGATCCGGCGAGTGCGGCGTTTCTGAACAGCGTTTACGCCGGCAGCATCGATGCCGATGACGTCCATGTCGGCGCGATGCTGCATCCGGGCTGCCTTGTGTTTTCAGCCGCATTGGCCGTCGGTGCCAGCCGGAGCATGACGGGTGCGCAAGTGATGGCTGCGGTGGTGGCGGGCTATGAGGTGATGATCCGCATTGCACTTGGCATTCAACCCAGCCATTTCAAACGTGGTTTTCAAAGCACGGCCACTTGCGGTGTTTTTGGCGCTGCGGTGGCGGCCGCCAGTTTGATCTTCAATGGACCCGATCGCGCGACGCGCATCGCGCAAACCATCGGTCTTGCCGCCTCGACCTGTGGTGGCCTGACGCAGTTTTACCATTCCGAATCCACCGTCAAGCGGCTGCACGCCGCCCAAGCGGCGAGCGCCGGCGTGCGTGCGGCCTTGATGGTGGAAGCGGGCTTTTCGGGGCCGATTGACATTCTGGAGGGCCAGGACGGTTTTGCACGCGCCTATGCCGATGCCGTCGATTTTTCACTGATGACCGAGGGCTTGGGAACGCTTTACCACTGCACGGAAGTGGCTATCAAGCCGCACGCCTGCAGCGCCCGCGTGCTGTCGGCCGTGGAAGCGGCATCAGATTTGTGCAGACAGCACAATATTGATGCCAACAGCATCACGGCCATCACCTTGGGCATCCCCAAAGTCATCCAGGGCCGGTTGACCTCAAACCAGCCGAACGACTTGCAAGCGGCCCAGATGAGTGCCCCTTTCAGCGTGGCGCTGGCCATTTGCAAGGGCGGCCCCAAAGGGTTCTCGTTGAACATCGATGATTTTGAAAACAACCTGGAGGCACCGTTGGTCAGACATTTGACGCGAATGGTGGACTGCGTTCTTGATGATGAGGTTGAAAAGACCAGCAGCACCGAGTCGGTCAGCGCTCGCGTCACGCTGACGCTGGCGACAGGCGTTCGCCATGCTACTTTGGTGCGTTCGCCTATGGGCAGTGTGTCTAGGCCTTACACACTTGAGGATCATTTGGCCAGCGCCGAACGTCAGCTGGCGCAGCGTTATCCGGCCCCAAAAGTGACCGCGTTCCTCGACTTGGCTCAGCGTTTGTCAGCGCTGGGACAGATTCGGGACCTGGCCACATTTCTTGATTAAGGGTCTAGCCCGAACGGTGCGCATACAGCTACCATCGGTGTATGTCCTTTGACTATGGTGGCGTAGAGCAAGTCCATTATTAACGGGCTGCTGCCGCGTGTTGTCGCGGCGCATGCGGTCACTTTGGAATGCTTCATGAAATCCCCCGATGAAAAGCGAGCACGCCACCAGGACGAAATCAATCGGCTGGCCAAAGAGTTGCGATTTCTAGAGTTGGCCGATAACACCGAGGACGTCTACTTCAGTCTGGATGGCGCTACCGGTGCGGTGCTTTACATCAGCCCGGCGTATGAGCGGCTCTGGGGTCTGAGTTGCAACAGCCTTTACGCCAACCCGGATGCATACCTCGCCCCCGTGCATCCGGACGATTTCCAGGCGGTCGCGGCTGCTTATCAGGCAAACCGCGGCGGCCAGGCGACCGTGACCGAGTATCGACTCGTGCTGCCCAGCGGTGAAATTCGTTGGGTTCGAGGGCATTCACATCCCGTCGTGGGTGACGATGGCGTGATCCAGCGAGTGGTGGGGACGGTGCACGACTTCACGGTTCAAAAGCGGGCTGACGAAGCGCTGGCCAGCACTGCGCGGGCGCTGGAAATGCTCAGCTTGTGCAATCGCGCTTTGACGCGCATGGAGAACGAATCCAAGTTGCTGTCAGAAGTTTGTCGCCTCGCCGTCGAGGTGGGCGGCTACCGCATGGCGTGGGTCGGTTATGCCCGCGAAGACGAAGAGTGCAGCATTGAGCCGATGGCCTATGCGGGCCATGAGGATGGCTACTTGTCGTCGACTTGGCTGAGTTGGGCGACCGAGCCGGTCGGTACGTTCGGACCCGTTGGCGACGCCATTCGGCGACGCGAGGTGAGTGCGTGTCACACCTTGGCGTCGCTCCCCAACCATGTGCAGTGGGCTCAAGAGGCGCTGCGGCGCGGTTTCCGCAGCGTCCTCACGGTCCCCTTGGCTTACGCTGACCAGACCTTCGGCATGCTGGCGCTTTATTCGACCGATGAACTCCCGGCCAGAGCCGAAGAAGTGCTGTTGCTGCAGGAGTTGGCCAACAACCTGGCTTTCGGTATTGACAGTATGCGTGCGCGCCATTGGCGGGATCAACTTGAATCGGCTATTTCCAAAGTCGCCGCCGGTGTGTCGGTCCAGGGCGGCAGTAACTTTTTTGAACATTTGGTGCTCAACATGGCAGACGCCTTGGGTGCTCAAGCCGCCTTTGTGACGCGTGTGCTGCCCGGTGAACCGTTGATGGCGCGCCGGGTGGCGGGTGTCGTTGAGGGTGAATTGGTCGCCGGCTTTGACTACCCCGTGTCGCTGTCGCCGTGCCATGAATTGATTGACGGCGTCAGTGTGACCTTGCCCAAAAATGTGCACTATCTGTACCCAGAAGTTCAGACTATTTTTGGCGTTCACGCTGAAGCCTATGTTGGCCACCGGCTCGAGAATTCTTCAGGGGAGTTGGCGGGCATGTTGTTTGTGATGTTTCACGAGCCACTCAAGCAGACGACGTTGATGGTGTCAACGCTGCAAATTTTCGCCGCACGCGCTTCAGCGGAACTCAAGCGACTGCAAGCCGATCTGGAAATTCGCAACCTGAATGCCAGCCTGGAAGAGCGAGTTCAGCAGCGCACGGCGGAGCTCAAGTTGGCCAACGAAGAGTTGGAGTCTTTTTGTTATTCCGTCTCGCATGATTTACGTTCACCCTTGAGCGCGGTGGACGGTTTTGCCAGTTTGTTGGAGCAGTCGGTCGAGGCGTTGCCGGAACCGTTGGCCAAAAAAGGGCAGCATTATCTGCATCGCGTGCGTGCCGGTGTGGTTCAAATGGGCGAGTTGATTGATGCCTTGTTATCGCTGGCCCGTTTGGCGCGTGCACCATTGCGCCACGATCGCGTCGACCTCAGTGAATTAGCGAACAAAGTCCTTGTCTTTTTGCGTGAGCGGGATCCGGCCCGCGTGGTGGAGGTGCACGTCGAGCCCGGACTCTTCACCACTGGCGATCAACGTCTGCTGCGTCAGGTGTTCGAGAACTTGCTGGGCAACGCTTGGAAGTTCAGTGCCGGTCAGCCGGTCACACACATCACCTTTGGCTCAGAGACCGACGTGAATGGCGGCCTGGTTTATTTCGTACGCGACAACGGAGCCGGTTTCAACATGGCCTATTCGCAAAAACTCTTCGGCCCATTCCAGCGCTTGCATTCGCCGTCTGAGTTTGAGGGCACCGGCATTGGTTTGGCGTTTGTGCAGCGCATCATCTCGCGGCACGGTGGGCGTATCTGGGCTGAATCGGCCATAGGCCAAGGCGCAACGTTTCGCTTCACACTGGGGCAGCTCGACCCGAACGGGTCAAGCGCTGAAATATTTACCCCCGAAAGAGCCTAACTGTTGAGTCATAAAAAAATGGAGGGGTCTGTTTTATAGACGTAATACCCAGAAAATGGGCGTGGAGAAATTGCTGACGCTAAAATCTTTGCATGGCTTCTTCACTCTCCTCCCATGCAGGTGCTAGCACCGCCGCAGCGCCCGTCAAGGTGTCTTTCAAGGCGCAAATGCTGCAAGCCCGGGAGGACGCCATTGTCGAAGCCGTGAACCGGCTGTTGGCTGAAAAAGGCTTTGATCTGATGACGGTTGACGAGGTTGCTGCCGAAGTCGGGATCGCCAAGGCCAGTCTTTACAAGCATTTTCCAAGTAAGGAAGACCTTGCCGCTGCGGCTATGGTGCGGGTGTTGGCGCGAGCCAAGGTCTTGTTGGCCGGTTTGCCAGCGGATGCTGCGCCCATTGACCAGCTCAAGGCCGTGGTGCGTTGGATGATGCGTTTGCAATTGGCCGGTGAAATGCCATCCTTGCCGAGTCAGAATTCCAGTCTGCGTGCAAATTTGATGGCCAATCGGGCTTACTTGGACGGTCTGCTGCAGGTCAGTGACCATATCGGGGGCTGGATTGAAGCCGCACAGGCCAACGGCAGTTTGAACCCGGCTTTACCGCCGCTGTTGGTGCTCTACACCGTGTATTCACGGGCGTGCGACCCGGTACTTGAGTTCATGAAATCAAGCGGCACGCACAGTGATGAAGAAATCGTTGAATGGGTGGTGGTAACCTGCTTTGACGGTTTGCGTCAGTAACTGCTCACTGACTTTAGCAGTCTCAAGTGTTTAAACGCGCATCTCTTGCGCAGGCAAGGCCCGCAGGCCTTGCCAAATGACACCAATTACTTGGGCATGATGACCGTGTCAACAGCGTGTATCACGCCGTTGTCGGCCGCGACATCCGCCGCCACGACCTTGGCACCGTTCACCGTGACGCCGCCCATCGTGGCCAGTGTCAAGTTGCCGCCTTGCACGGTCTTGACGTTACCCGCCTTGACGTCTTTGGCCATCACTTTGCCTGGAACCACGTGGTAGGTCAGCACCTTGGTCAGGGCGGCTTTGTCCTTCAGCAGGGCGTCCAGATCGGCTTTTGGGATCTTGGCAAAAGCCGCGTCTGTCGGTGCAAACACCGTGAACGGGCCGGGGCCCTTGAGGGTGTCGACCAAACCGGCGGCCTTGACAGCGGTCACCAGTGTTTTGAAATTACCGGCGCTGACGGCGGTATCTACGATGTCAGCAGCTTGGGCCGAAAAGACAGCGCTGGCGCTCAGTGTTAAGGCGATGAGAGATTTTTTCATGGGTGACTCCATTGGGTTAAAAGTAAGCACCAAAAGTAAGGTGCACACCCAATGTAAGTCATTACAGTAACAATATGAACTCAATGGTCTTTGCTGTGACTGTTCGGTAATTTTTGGTCAAAGGCGAATCAACAGTTCAGGCCGATAAGTTGTTTGCTCCCCTTTGTGTGCGTAGCCCAGTGGGTTGGCGACCACGTGACAGCCTTGGCTCAGATAGTCTTGCGGGCAGTGCAGGTGACCGTGAAGCCACAGTTGTGCCGACGGTAGCAGGTCATCGAGGTGGTTGCAAAAGCCGGCTGTTCCGGGCGTTAATCCATAACGTGGGTCAGCGCTCAGTAGGCTCGGAGCAAAGTGAGTGACCACTGCGGTTGAGCCGTCAAAAGGTTGGCTCAGCGTCCCGCGCAACCAAGCTTGGCTTTGTAATCCCAGTTCGCGAACCTCTGCGGCCAGCATCGGTACGCCTTCACGCAGGGAGTGGTTTTTTCGCAAGTAATGGTTCGCCGCTCGAAAAGCCTTCTCGCGCCCAGACAGCGATGCAGTCAGTGAGTCACCATTCAGCGCATCAAAGTCGGTCCACAAAGTGCAACCGACAAAGCGTACGCCTTGCAGCACCCAACAGCTTTGCTCTAGCCAGGTCAGCCCCCAGCGTTCGCAGGCCTCACGCAGACGCTTGCTGGCCACATCAAAATCTTGGCCATCGTACTCATGGTTACCAGGAATAAACAGCACCGGTGTTGGCCAGTCAGCGCCACCTTGGCTGACCGGTAAAGGTGAAAACCGCGACAAGCCAAAATCTTCAATCCCTAAGCGAGACAGTGCAGAACCTGGTTGGTAAGAACCAATGTCGCCGGCCAAGACAAGCACGTCAGCACCCGCTAAAGGCTGCGCTACAAAGTGCGGGTTCGATTCGAGGTGTAGATCTGACAGAAGCTGAATGTTCACGGATGCCTTCTCGCTGTCAGGCTAAAAAACTTTTCTGGGCCGCGCGAACCACGGCTTGTCGCAACCACAGGTGGCTGCTGCTCTGCTGACTGCGCCGGTGCCACACGGCATCCACATGGACCGGTGAGATGTCAAACGGCAACGGCTGCAAGGTCAGTTGCTCGGCAAAGCCGGTGACCCGCACAAAATGGCGCGGCAAGACGGTCAACAAGTTGGAATTAGCGACCACGCGACCCGCGGTGAAAAATTGATTCACGGTGAGCACCACACGGCGTTCGCGGCCTAAAGAGGCCAGCGATTCGTCAATAAAACCATAAGGACGACCCGAAAAACTCACCAACATGTGGCGTGCCGCGCAGAACTGGTCCAGCGTCAAAGGCGTGTGCGCTAGCGGATGGTCCCGGCGCATGACGCAGACGTACTCGCCGTTGTACAGTCGCAAGTGCGAAAAAGGTTGCTGCTCGCCACTTTGCGCGCCAGCCGTTAAACCCGCCAGCACAGACGGAAAGTAGCCGACGGCCAAGTCGCAGGCTTCTTCATCAAGCAAGCGGCGCGGGTCGCGCGTCGTCAGGGGCACCACGCGCAGCGACACACGCGGCGCTTCTTGTTCAAGGATGTCCGTGAGGCCCGGAATCAGCTCGGCGGCGGTGGCATCGGCCATAGCCAGCACAAAACTGGTGTTGGCTTCTGCCGGCACAAACTCATTGGGCATGAGCGAGGATTGAAGCTGCTGCAACGCCTCCCGAACCGCCGGCCAGATGGCGCGTGCCCGCGGCGTGGGAGCCATACCCTGACCACTGCGCTGGACCAATTCATCGCCCAGCGTTTCACGCAGCCGCCGCAATGCGTTACTCACCGCCGGTTGCGTCAAAGACAGGTTGCGCGCGGCCCGTGTCAGGCTACGTTCAGCCATGACCTCGTCAAAAACGCGGAGTAAGTTGAGGTCGAGGGTTCGGAAATTGGGTGGGCTCATGAGAAAGATGTCCGGTAGACGATATGACTATAACCCTTATGAATGACTGTGATCATAAAGATAAAGTGGAGTCATATTCGTATTAACCCTATGATCAAGGCCTTGTTCAACGCAGCCGTCGTGAGCAAGCAGACCCCCTGAAAGTTTACGGCTCCAATCAAGGGAATCATTATGAGCACTTTCATCCACACCCATTACCCCACTGAACATCCTGGCGTTCAGCGTGCGGAAGCCGCTATTGAGGGCGCATTGTTGTTACGTCAACGCTGGTCATCCATCAGTGGTGTCGCGGCCTTGTTGCTGACAGCGATCGTTGCCGCCGTCCTTGTGGTTGCTTACCAAGTCATGGACAGCGTGGTCGAAGGCCACTTGCTGGTGATGTGGATGGCGCTTTGGGCCATGGCATTCACCGGATTGGCTTTGTATTCGGGAACAGTGCGGGGCCTTGTGACGCGTACCAAGGGTGGGCTCGATAGCTGGGCGCATGGCCAAGCTAAAGCGCGTGCTGACGAACGCCTGTGGGCCATCGCCAAGACCGATACCCGTGTCATGGCGGATCTGCATTCCGCTATCACTCGCCAACAGGCTTTGGCCGAGGCTGCTGGTCCTGCAGCATCGAGCGGCTTGTCGGCTCGAGCGATTCGTCTGGGCGGCGCTGAATTGAGGGCTTATCAGCGTCAAAACAGCTGACCACCAGCAATGCCGAACACGTTTGGCATAGACGAGAAAAAAAGCCACCTTCAAAAGGTGGCTTTTTCGTTGGCGCTCTAAAGGTCAGGCCGCCAGACGCTTTTCAATAGCAGATTTGGTCTCAATCAACGCCACCGGCAGATGGTGGGCCAATTGCGTGAACAGCTCGGTGTGAAGTTCAAGCTCTTTCAACAAAGCGGCTTTGTCCGTGCTGATCACGCTGTTGAACTGCTCAGCACTGAAGTCCAGACCTTTCCAAGTCAAGTCTGCATAGCTTGGGCTGACGCCCGTGGTGTGGTCATGGCCTTTGGCCGTGCCTTCAACGCGCTCGATCATCCATTTCAGTACGCGCATGTTTTCGCCGTAACCAGGCCAGACGAACTTGCCGTCCGCGCCTTTGCGAAACCAGTTGGCCGTGTAGATTTTGGGCAGCTTGGCGCCCTTGGCGGCGAGTTGTTCGCCGATGGTCAACCAGTGCTGGAAATAGTCGCTCATGTTGTAGCCGATGAATGGCAGCATGGCGAAAGGGTCGCGTCGCACCACGCCCACTTGGCCAACAATCGCGGCAGTGGTTTCGGAGCCCATGGTGGCGGCCATGTAGACACCTTCGACCCAGTTGCGGGCTTCAGTCACCAAGGGGACGGTGGTTGAGCGACGGCCGCCGAAAATGAAGGCGTCAATCGCCACGCCTTTTGGATCGTCCCAAGCGCTGTCGAGGGCCGGGTTGTTGGTCGCTGCCACCGTGAAGCGCGAGTTCGGGTGAGCGGCTTTGGCGCCGGTTGCACGCGCAATCTCTGGCGTCCAATCTTTGCCTTGCCAGTCAATCAGGTGCTTGGGCAGCGCCTTGCCGGGAGCATCTTGCTCCATGCCTTCCCACCAGACGTCGCCGTCGTCGGTCAAGGCCACGTTGGTGAAGATGGTGTCGCTGCGAACGCTCAGCATGCAGTTCGGATTGGTCAGCATATTGGTGCCCGGGGCCACGCCAAAGTAACCGGCTTCCGGATTGATGGCGCGCAGCTGGCCATCAGCCGAAGGCTTGATCCAGGCGATGTCGTCGCCAATGGTGGTGACTTTCCAGCCGTCAAAACCGGTTGGCGGCACCAGCATTGAGAAATTTGTCTTGCCGCAGGCGCTCGGGAATGCCGCTGCTACGTGGTATTTCTGTCCTTTTGGATTGGTCACACCCAAAATCAGCATGTGCTCTGCCAACCAGCCTTCGTCGCGACCCATGTTCGACGCAATACGCAACGCAAAGCATTTTTTGCCGAGTAACGCATTGCCGCCGTAGCCCGAACCGTAAGACCAGATCTCGCGGGTTTCCGGGTAATGCACGATGTACTTGGTCTTGTTGCAAGGCCAAGAAACGTCTTGCTGCCCAGCCGACAGTGGTGCGCCAACGGTGTGAACGCAAGGCACGTACTCGCCATCGACACCCAGCACGTCATACACGGCACGACCCATGCGGGTCATGAGTTTCATGTTCACGGCCACATAGGCACTGTCCGAGAGTTCAATGCCGATGTGAGCAATCGGCGAGCCCAGCGGACCCATCGAAAACGGCACCACATACATCGTGCGACCGGTCATGCAGCCGTCAAACAGCGGTTGCAGCGTGGCGCGCATCTCGGCAGGTGCGACCCAGTTGTTGGTTGGGCCGGCTTCTTCTTTCAGAGTCGAGCAGATGAAAGTGCGGTCTTCCACGCGGGCGACGTCGCTGGGGTCGCTCAGCGCCAAGAAGCTATTTGGGCGCGTGACAGGATTGAGTTTTTGGAAGGTACCGGCGTTGACCAGTTCCTGACACAGGCGCTGGTACTCAGCATCACTGCCGTCGCACCAGACAATCGCATCTGGCTTGCACAAGGCGGCCATGTCGGCCACCCAAGCGATCAGTTTTGCATTTTTAACAAAAGCGGGGGCATTCAGGGCAAGCCCTTGCATCGCAGGATGGTTCATCGAAAGCTCCAAGGTTGTAAAACGTGATTTCGGCAGACCTTGCAAGCTGCCGGGCTAACCCGGGACTTGCCATGACTCGCGAAATGACGCTGAAAAGCCAGCACAGCAGGGCCCTTGAAAAGTGATTTCCGATCAACGATCCTAGACAATGCGAGGGGTCATTCTAAGAACATCTGATGCCAGTTACATGGAGGTTACGGCCGAAAGATATGCAAAGCCGGCATAAGGTTATGCGAGGATTAAGCTCGTCGGGACGTGAAAAAGGCCAGCGCTAAGGCTGACCTTTTGAATCAGTTTATCGTTAAAGATCAACACCGACCGATAAACGACGAAGCCTGTTCAGGCCATCGTGACGGCGATGAAAGCTAGCAAAAACATCAGGACGGCGCCGGCCAATGGCACGACGATGGGAATGACCGAGATGATGGAATCAACGGGGTCTTCCTCGGCCGCAGGCACATCATGAGCGTGTGCATCGTGGGGGGAATGATCTGCTGGCTTGGACATAAAGGCTCCTAGGGACTTTTTAAACTGTTCTGATTTTACATTTTTGAAGAGGAGGATTCGAAAGCGAGGACAAAGGGACGCGCCAGCAACAGGCACGGCAACAACACGTGTCATCAGTGCCCCAGAATCTTTGATAAAAAATCCTGAGCCCGATCCGACTGTGGGTGGTTGAAAAAGGCATCAGGCGTGTTTTGCTCGACGATCTGACCTTGGTCCATGAAGATCACGCGGTCAGCCACCGCTTTGGCAAAGCCCATTTCATGCGTCACGCAAAGCAGGGTCATGCCTTGATCGGCCAACTCCACAATCACGTCCAGCACTTC
>CANCCE010000049.1 GCA_947374505.1 Comamonadaceae bacterium
TGATGTCAGCGCGCAATTGCTCATAGACGGCGCTCGCACGGGTGGTGCCGATGTTGCCGTCAGCGGAAGGTGGGAGAGGAGGTTTACGCGCCATGTGGTGGGTTGGGGGTCTTTTTTACCGTTGAATTTTAAGTTTATCGCAGCGTTAATGGGTGTCTGACTCAGCTGTAAATTAGCTTTTCAGCGATTTACTATTCAATTTATTTGAACTATGCCGTCGAAAACGTTCAACTGTATAAAGGTATCTGCAAGCTAAAGTGGGGGCTCACATTGAAAGGATTTCCTATGTTGACTTTGCGACCTTCTGCTGAACGCGGCTACGCCGACCATGGCTGGCTCAAGTCTTACCACTCGTTTTCCTTTGCTGGCTATCACGACCCCGCACACATGGGCTTTGGCAATTTGCGCGTCATCAATGAAGACCGGATTGCACCGGGTACGGGTTTTGGCACGCACAGTCACCGTGACATGGAAATCATCAGCTACGTGATGAGCGGTGCCATCGGCCACAAAGACAACATTGGCAACGGCGCGTCGATTCCGCCGGGTGATGTGCAGCGCATGAGCGCCGGTAGCGGTATCTCGCACAGCGAGTTCAACCATTCTCAGGACTCAGTCACGCATTTTTTGCAGATCTGGATTCAACCCAATGTCAGCGGCATTGACCCCGGTTACGAGCAAAAGAGTTTTGCAGACGCCGACAAACGCGGCAAGTTGCGCTTGGTGGCCTCACCGGATGGGGCGGCTGGCTCAGTCACCGTCCATGCTGATGCGCGCTTGTACGCCGGTCTTTTTGATGGCCTCGAAGAGGCACGCTTGGCGCTCGACCCCCAGCGCAAAGCCTATGTGCAATTGATTCGCGGTGAGCTGCAAGTCAATGGCCAGCGGCTGTTGGCTGGCGACGCGGCCAAGCTCGAGGCAGAGAGCGCCTTGCACCTGACAAACGGCCAAGATGCCGAAGTGCTGGTGTTTGACTTGAGCGCGTGATCGCCCCCTGTTTTTTTGTTTTTGTTTCCGTTGTTATTTTTAATCTTTGAAAGAATGAGTCCCATGTTCACCTCCCTGCAAAATCCGCTGTCCTTTGTTGGCCGCGCCCTGATCGCCTTGCTGTTCATCCCTGCCGGCTTTGCCAAGATCGGCGGTTTCGTTGGCACGGCGGGTTACATCGGCAGCATGGGCGTGCCGCTTCCAGAAGTCGCTGCGGCCATCGCCATAGCGGTTGAACTGGGCCTCGGTATCTTGTTGCTGATTGGTTTTCAAACCCGCTGGGCGGCTTTGGGCATTGCCATCTTCACTCTGGTGATCACCTTCATCTTCCACAAGTTTTGGGGTATTCCTGCTGAGATGGTGATGTCGCAGCAACAAGCTTTTTTCAAGAACATCGGCGTGGTCGGCGGCTTGTTGAGCATTGCAGCTTGGGGTGCAGGCGCCTGGAGCGTTGACGCCAAACTCAACAAATAAGGATATTCAAAAATGTCCAAAATAGCAGTTGTATTTCACTCCGGCTACGGCCACACACAACGCATGGCTCAAGCCGTTGCAGAGGGCGCCGGAGCCGAATTGGTGGCCATTGATGCCGACGGCAATTTGCCAGAAGGCGGTTGGGAAACCCTGGCTGCCGCCAGCGCCATCATCATGGGCTCGCCCACCTACATGGGCAGCGTCAGTTGGCAGTTCAAAAAGTTTGCCGATGCCAGCTCCAAGCCTTGGTTCACTCAAGCTTGGAAAGACAAGCTGTTTGCCGGTTTTACCAACAGCGCCGCTTTGAATGGCGACAAGGGCTCGACCTTGACCTACTTGTTCACCTTGGCCATGCAGCACGGCGGCCTCTGGGTCAGTCAAGGTATCTTGCCGAGCAGCAGCAAAGCCGCTGAGCGCAACGATGTGAATTACCTGGGGTCGTACAGCGGTGCCATGGCGCAGTCGCCGTCCGATGCCGGTGCCAGCGACATGCTGCCGGGTGATTTGAACACCGCCAGAGCTTTTGGACAACGCGTGGCTGAAGTCGCGGCCCGCTTCAAGTAAAAGTTCAGCGCTAGGCACCAAGCTGGGACAGCGGGGTCCGGCTTGGCTGTTCAGGGAAAACGTGGGTTCAATTGGGAAGATGAGAGTCTTTTTAAGCGGTCGCCACGTTTAAGATCCATCATGCGAATTTTTACCCTTTTGCCTTGGTATGACTGGCTGGCCATCATCTGGTTTTTTGGCTCATGGCTGTCTTATTCTTGGTTTGCCCGTAACGAGAATTTCAAGCGCCCGTCGATTTTGTGGGCCACCAACCGCTACCGGCATTATTGGCTTTTGCAGGCCACATCTCGTGACCCGAGGGTGATCGACGGCATCATCACGCAGAACCTGTCAAGCACGCCGTCCTTCTTTTCGTCCACCACCATCATCATCATCGGCGGCCTGTTTGCGCTTTTGGGCACCACCGACCGGGCCAGTGAACTGGTGCGCGAAATACCCTTCGCCGTGCAAACCACGGTGTTGGTTTTTGACCTGAAGGTGCTGATGATGATCGGCATTTTCGTCTTTGCCTTTTTTCGCTTCAGCTGGTCCATGCGCCAGTACACCTTCGTGGCTTTGTTGATTGGCTCCTTGCCGCCGCCTGCTGATTTTGTATCGGGCAAGTTTGACCGCGATGTCTTCGCCGCACGCGCCAGCCGCATGGTCGGTTTAGCTGCTGAAACCTTCAACGATGGACTGCGGGCTTACTACTTGAGCTTTGCGGTCATGGCCTGGTTTTTTTCGACGTTTGCTTTTGTCGTCGCCACCGCGGTGGTGATCTTGATTTTGTACAACCGTGAATTTCGTTCGGACGTCTTGCAAGTCTTGAAGGAATGATGCTGCCGCCCTACTTCAGGGCAGGTCGCGGGCCAACCTTAGACCGCTGAACTGCCACTGCGCTTCAGGCGGAAAAAAGTTGCGGTAGCTGGCCCGCAGATGGTTTTGCGGTGTGGCGCACGAGCCGCCGCGCAAGACAAACTGCTGGCACATGAACTTGCCGTTGTACTCTCCCACCAAGCCTTCCCAAGGTTTGTAGCCGGGGTAGGCGCTGTAGCTTGACCGCGTCCATTCCCAGACATCTCCCCAAAGTTGGGCCAGCCGGCCGTAGGGTCGTTCCTGCAAAGGCAGGGGGTGATAGACGGCGTTGTCTTGCAGGTTGCCCGTGATGGCCTGAGGCTGGCTGCGCGCGGCCAGTTCCCATTCCTGCTCCGTTGGCAAACGGGCGCCGGCCCAGCGGGCGTAGGCATCGGCTTCAAAATAACTCAGGTGGCACGCTGGCGTGTTCGGGTCGACCGCCACTTGGCCGTACAAGGTGAAGTTGCTGTACGCGCCGTCTTCTCGTTGCCAGTACAGCGGCAGCTGTTGGCTGTTTTGTTGTACCCAATCCCAGCCCATCGACAGCCAAAGCTCAGGCCGTTGGTAGCCGCTGTCTTCAATGAATTCAATCATGTCGCCATTGGTCACCGGCCGGTCGCCTATCTCAAAGGGCGCAACGAAGACTTGGTGCCTAGGCGTTTCATTGTCAAAGGCAAAGCTGCCGTCAAGGGCTTGATCGTGGCCGTGCCGCACCAAACCACCCGATTGCCGAATCCAGCCTAGCGCTTGCGGATGCGTTTTCGCCAGCGGCCAGCGCTGGGCATAAGCCGGTCGGGCTGGGTTCAGCGATAGCGCATGTTTGATGTCTGTGAGCAGCAACTCCTGGTGCTGTTGCTCGTGGTGCAAGCCGAGCTCCAGTAGATCTTTAAGTGATTGGCGATCAGTCGCATTCAGGCCAGCCACCGAACTGATCAGCGCTTGCATGCGTTGATCCACGTGTTGCCTGTACAGCAGCACGTCGGCCAGTGTGGGGCGACTGATCAGGCCACGCCGATGCCTTGGATGCTTGCTGCCGATGGCGTTGTAATAGCTGTTGAAGAGCACTCTAAAGCTGGCGTCGTAAGGCGCAAAATTTTGTTCAAAGCGCTCCAGCAAAAATGTTTCAAAAAACCAGGTGACATGGGCTAAATGCCATTTCGCGGGGCTGGCGTCGGGCATGGACTGCAGTTGACAGTCTTCCGGGCTGAGCGGCCGGGTTAACTCAACGGTTTGCTGGCGCGTGCTGGCGTAGCGCTGGGCCAGCGTCGACCAGACGTTGATCGGTGAGAAAGCGTTGGCGTGACTAGAAGAGGACATTTGTTTATTTTGCGTGCCAGCGTAAGGACGTGCGTTTATCAGGGGCAAATTCCCTTTTTCGTCGGATCAGTTCAGTCCGCGTTAGCGTCGACGAGCTCCGGCCGTGGCGTCAAAGCCGCGTCGACCACGCGCCTGTCGTCAAAGACAAAGCAGCCGCCTTGGTAATGCGCCTGGCCGACTTGCTCAAAATAAGTCAGGATGCCGCCATCGAGCTGAAAGACATCGGTTAGCCCGCCTTCGCGCAACAAGATAGCGGCTTTTTCACAGCGGATGCCGCCGGTGCAAAAGCTCACGACGGTCTTGCCTTGCAACTCGACTTGGTGGGCTTTGAAGGCGTCAGGAAAATCGGTGAACTTGTCTATGCGCCAGTCGATCGCGCCGACAAAGGTGCCGCAGTCTGCTTCAAAGGCGTTGCGAGTGTCGAGTGTGACCACGGCTTGGCCGTTGTCGTCGTGGCCTTGGTCCAGCCAGCGCTTCAGGGTGCTCGCGTCAACCGCGGGCGCACGGCCGCTGGCAGGTTGAATCGCCGGGTGGTTCATGCGGATGATTTCGGGCTTTATTTTGACCAGCCGTTTTTTGAACGGCTGGGTGTCTGACCAGCTTTCTTTGGCTGCCAAGCCCGCAAACCGGCTGTCGTTGCGCAGCCAGGTCATAAAGCCATTAACTTCGGCGGCCTCACCCGCCAAAAATAAATTGATCCCTTCTTCGGCAAGCAATACCGTGCCATTGATCTCGCTGCCCTCCAGCGCTTGGCCGATGGCGCTTTGCAAGGCGGGTAGGTCGGTGAGGCTGACAAACCGGTAGGCCGCAATATTCAGGATGGTCATGGTGTGCGAGATTGTAAGAAAAGACTGAAAAATCGATTTTTGGCAAGCCCCTGGGAGGCCCAATGTGACGCCTAAAATGATTCGCATGTTTGTTCATTTGCGTATTCATACCGAGTTTTCCGTTGTTGACGGCACCAACCGGATCGATGAAATTGTGGTCGCTGCAGCGGCTAACCAGCAGCCAGCCTTGGCGATCACCGACCTGTCGAATCTTTTTGGCACGGTCAAGTTCTACAAGCAAGCGCGCGGCAAGGGCGTCAAACCCTTGATTGGCGCTGACGTCTGGGTCGAGGTGCCCGGCAAAGACGCCAGTGCACCGCCTTCTCGGCTCCTGTTGCTGGTGCAAGACCGCCGCGGCTACCTGAATTTGTCTGAGCTGCTGACCCGCGCCTGGACTAAAAACGTGGTGCGCGACCAAGCCGTTATCAAGCTCGAGTGGTTGAAAGAGTTGGGCGAAGGCCTGATCGCCCTGTCCGGCGCCCAGACCGGCGCCGTGGGCCAAGCCTTGGTGCAAGGCGACCAGACCCGCGCGATGGAATGTGCCTTGTATTTTGCGGGTGTTTTTCCGCACCGCTTTTACCTGGAGTTGCAGCGCGCTGAGCGTGCTGATGACGAGCGTCATGTGGTGGCTGCCGTGCAGCTGGCCGCACGTCTCAAGCTGCCGGTGGTGGCCACGCACCCGGTGCAGTTCCTGACCTACGACGACTATGAGGCGCATGAGGCGCGTGTGTGTATTTCTGAAGGTGAAATTTTGGGCAACGCGCGGCGCGTGCGCAAGTTCACCCGAGAGCAGTACTTCAAGTCCCAGGCGCAGATGATCGAGCTGTTTGCTGACATCCCGTCGGCACTGACCAATTCGCTTGAGATCGCCAAGCGCTGCAATCTGGTGCTCGACCTCGGCAAACCGATGTTGCCCGACTACCCGACGCCCGACGTTGATGGCGTGCACTTGCCGATTGATGCCTACTTTAGGCACGCCTCCCATGAGGGGCTGAACGAACGTCTGCTGCATCTTTATCCGGACGAAAAACTTCGCGACAGCAAGCGGTCTGAGTACGTGGCGCGGCTTGATTTTGAGATCAATGTGATCTTGAAAATGGGCTTTCCGGGTTACTTCCTGATCGTCGGTGACTTCATCAACTGGGCCAAGAACAATGGCTGCCCGGTCGGGCCCGGACGGGGTTCTGGTGCCGGTTCTTTGGTGGCTTATTCGCTGCGCATCACCGACCTGGACCCACTGCAATACAACCTGCTGTTTGAGCGGTTTTTGAACCCGGAGCGGGTTTCGATGCCCGACTTTGACATTGACTTTTGCCAGACCAATCGCGACCGCGTGATTGACTACGTCAAAGACAAATACGGCAAAGAAGCTGTCAGCCAGATTGTCACCTTCGGCACCATGGCGGCCCGGGCGGCGATCCGCGACGTTGGCCGTGTGCTCGACTTCCCGTATGGCTTTTGCGACAGCATTTCCAAGCTCATCCCGAACAAGCCCGGGCAGGCTGTGTCGCTGCAATTGCCGCCGGCTGACCGCGACAAAAACGACAAGATGGTTTACGCGGTCGAGGCCGAGCCTATTTTGGCCGAGCGCGAAAGCAAAGAAGAAGATGTGCGCACACTGCTGGAACTGGCCCGCAAACTCGAAGGTCTGACCCGTAACGTCGGCATGCACGCCGGTGGGGTGTTGATTGCACCGGGCAAGCTGACTGATTTTTGCCCGCTTTACCAGCAACCGGGTAGTGACTCAGCGGTCAGCCAGTACGACAAAAACGACGTTGAGGCGATTGGCCTGGTGAAGTTCGACTTCTTGGGTTTGGCGACTCTGACTATTCTTGAAATCGCGCGCGAGTTCATCATGAAGCGCCACCCAGGCCAGGAAAAATTTGCTTTTGAAAACCTGCCGCTGGATGACGCCAAGGTCTACAAATTATTTGCAGATGGCAAGACCGAGGCGGTGTTCCAGTTTGAAAGTAGCGGCATGCAGCGCATGCTGAAAGACGCGCGTCCGACCCGCCTTGAAGATTTGATCGCGCTGAATGCGCTGTACCGGCCAGGCCCGATGGATTTGATCCCCACCTTCGTGGCGCGCAAGCAGGGCCGCGAAGAAGTTATCTACCCGCATCCGCTGGTGGCCGAGATGCTGTCGGAGACCTACGGCATCATGGTCTATCAAGAGCAGGTGATGCAGACCGCGCAGATTCTGGGCGGGTACACGCTGGGCGGTGCCGACATGCTGCGCCGTGCCATGGGTAAAAAAGATGCAGATGAGATGGCGCAGCACCGCCAGATCTTCCGTGATGGCGCGGCCAAAAATGACATCGTCGAAGCCAAGGCCGACGAAGTTTTTGACTTGATGGAGAAGTTCGCCGGTTACGGTTTCAACAAGTCGCACGCCGCTGCGTACTCGCTGTTGGCTTATCACACGGCTTGGCTCAAGGTGCATTACACGGCCGAGTTTTTCTGCGCCAACATGACGGTGGAGATGGACGACACCGACAAATTGAAAATTCTCTTCGGCGATGCCGTGAAGATGGGCATCAGCTTTGAGTCGCCAGATGTGAATCGCGGTCATTACCGCTTTGAGCCGATCACCGACAAAAGCATTCGCTACGGCTTGGGCGCCATCAAAGGCACGGGAGAGCAAGCAGTTGCCGCGATGGTCGCCGCGCGCGAAGAGGGCGGCCCTTTCACCTCGCTCTATGATTTTTGCGTGCGTGTCGACAAGTCCAAACTCAACAAGCGCACAGTGGAAGCCCTCATCAAAGCCGGCGCGTTTGACAACCTGCACCTGAACCGCGCCGAGCTGCTGGCCTCGGTGGACCGCGCCTTTGAATTCTCTGCCGCCACCCAGGCCAACGCCAACCAAGGCGGTCTGTTTGACATGTCAGACTCACATGCTGCCAGCACACAAGAACCGCCGCTGGTCGAAGCCATGCCTTGGGGCGTTAAAACCCGGCTGACCTACGAAAAAACGGCGGTTGGCTTTTATTTGTCCGGGCATTTGTTTGACGCGGTCGAGCTCGAAGTGCGCCAATTCGCCAAGCGCAAGATCGAAGACTTGATTGATTCACGCGAGCCGCAACTCATCGCGGCTATTGTCAATGACCTGCGTGTCATCAACGGTCAGCGCGGCAAACTGGCCTTGTTCAAGCTCGACGACAAGACGGCCGTGATCGAAGCCACCGCCGATGAGAACGTGCTCAACGCCCACCGCAACCAGCTCAAGGATGACGAGCTCGTTATCGTGCAGGCCAGCTTGCAGCCGGACCGTTTTGCCGGTGGTTTTCGTCTGAAGGTCACACAGGTCTGGGATTTGGAAGAAGCGCGCTGCCGCTTCGGTAAATACCTGCGTGTGGCCGTCAACGGCACAGCGCCCGATATTCCTCGCCTCGTCAAAGACTTCCCGCCCAGGCGAGAAATCTCAGCGTTGGATGAGAGCGAGGTTTTGCGCGGCTTGTCGGTGCGCTTGAGTCTTCGCCGTGATGGCGTGACCGCTGAATTGCAACTTGGTGATGCCGCGAAGTTCTACCCCTCCGACGCCGCACTGGCCAGTTGGATGGCGCAGGCGGATCGGGGCTTGGCGCAGGTGGTTTATGAGTAGATTGAGCCCTGCACAAAAGCCGACAGCCTTCGCTTCTGATGAGGTTACATAAGCTATGACTCTCGCCATCACGCCCCTCACTTGGTCTCAGGTGATCCATGCGCACGCCCGAACCCATCCCAAAGTGCTGGTCGGTTTGGGTATCTCATTGCTAGGTGTTGTTGCGCTTTTATTGCGGGGGCAGATCTGGCTCAATGCGTCGGAAAATGATGCAGTTCGGTGGGCTTTATGGGGCGGCATGGCGGGTTTATTGGCGACCACGCTGGGTGCTATGCCGGTGCTGTTTTTGAGTGGTTTACGACAGAAAACCGAAGATGTGATGTTGGGTGCAGCTGCCGGCATGATGCTGGCCGCAGCCGCATTTTCTTTGCTGTTACCGGGTTTGGCGGCGGGCGAAAAATTCACCGGCAGTGCTGTCGGGGGCGCTGGTTTGGTGGTGGTGGGTATGGCGCTGGGCGTCATGCTCATGTTGGGTCTGGACCAGTTCACACCGCATGAGCACGCCAAAACGGGACCCTGTGGTCCGGGCAATGAACGCTGCAACCGGGTCTGGTTGTTTGTCATGGCGGTGGCCATTCACAACCTGCCCGAAGGCATGGCGGTGGGTGTGAGTTTTGCGCAAGGCGACTTGAGCGTCGGTTTGCCCTTGGCCACTGCGATTGCCCTGCAAGACATCCCTGAAGGCTTGGCCGTGGCCATGACGCTGCGCTCCATCGGCACAAGTGTCTGGAAGTCGATTGGCGTTGCTGCGCTGGGCGGTTTGTTGGAGCCGGTTGGTGCTTTGATCGGCGTCAGTCTGGTCGGCAGTTCGGCCATGGCTTACCCGATCGGTTTGGGCTTGGCTGCTGGCGCGATGCTGTTTGTGGTGTCGCACGAGGTCATCCCTGAAACCCACCGCAATGGGCATCAAACCTCGGCCACGATCGGCTTGATGGTTGGCTTTGCCATCATGATGGTGCTGGACACCACGCTCGGTTGATACTCCGTTGACCCTCGTCAAGTCCTACTTAAATTTTTTTTGATCAGCAGGAGACACTCTTGAAGAAAATACTGTCAACCATGGCGCTCTTTGTCATGGGTTCATTGCTGGCCCACCTTGCCAGCGCTGCAGACTATCCCACTCGGACTGTCAAGATCATCGTGCCGTTTGCGCCTGGTGGTGGTTCAGATGTGATCACGCGTTTGTTGGGCGAAAGAATGTCAGCCGATCTTGGCGTCCCGGTGATTGTTGAAAACAAACCCGGCGCGTCCAGCATCATCGGAACAGATGCGCTGGCCAAAGCCGCGCCCGATGGCTATACGATTTTGATGACCAACAGCGCGATCACCAGTAACCCGTGGCTGTTCAAGCTGCCGTTTGACACGCTGAAGCTCACGCCTGTGACCATGATTGCGAGTGCGCCACAGCTGTTGGTCGCGCATCCCTCGGCGCCTTTCAAAACGCTGAAAGAATTGATCGCTTATGCCAAGGCAAACCCGGAGAAGGCGACCATCGGAACGGCGGGTGCTGGACAGCTGTCTCATTTGGCGGCGGAGTTGCTGCAGAAGTCCAGTGGCACCCAGATGACAACGGTGCACTACAAAGGCAGTGGCAACTCCATGGCCGATCTGATTGGGGGGCAAATTCACATGTCCTTCGGCACCGCGCCCGGGTTCATTCAGCACATTAAAAATGGCTTGGTGATTCCTCTGGCCGTGTCGAGTGCTGAACGCATTGCGGCGTTGCCCCATGTTCCCAGCGTTGGTGAAGTACTGCCGGGCTACGACTTGACCAATTGGTTCGGCATTTTCGCGCCACCCCAAACTCCGAAGCCCATCGTCGACAGGATTTTTGAATCAGTCAGTCGCTCGCTGGCCCATCCCGCGATTGCTGGGCGCCTGACTGTAGAAGGATTTGTGTCTGCCGGTATGCCGCCCGCCAAATTTGACAAAGTCTTTCGTGACGAGGTCTTGTATTGGCAAAAATTTATCAAAGACAACAACCTCAAAATTGACTGAGCCCAGACACATGACCCAGGACACAAGCGTCAAAAAACAAGCCCATGACCTCGGGCCGCGCATCGCCCCTGACAAGTTGCAGGCTTTCGCCTCTGCTGTTTACCAAACTGCCGGGGTGCCCGCAGAAGACGCCGACTTGGTGGCCGACACGCTGGTTCAATCGGACCTCTGGGGGCATCAGTCGCATGGTTTGCTGAGGCTCGAGTGGTATCACGCGCGGCTCATGTCGGGCGCGATGAAACCTGTCACGCAGACGTCACTGCCCGTCGATGCCGGTGCTATTGCCGTGATGGAGGGCGCGGATGGCTTAGGCCAAGTGATCACCCGGCGGGCGATGGAAGAGTCGATTGCCCGTGCCAAAAAACATGGTGTCGGTGTGGTGTCCGTCAGGAACTCGAATCACTTTGGCACGTGCATGTATTTCACGCGCATGGGCGCTGCCAAAGGTTGCATCAGCATTCTCATGAGCAACGGCGGACCGAACATGGCGCCCTGGGGTGGCATGAAAAAAAAGATCGGCACCAACCCTTGGTCGATTGCCGTGCCTGGCGGAAAGCACGGCCATGTGGTGATGGACATGGCCAATTCCGGGGTGGCCCGCGGCAAAATTTACCTGGCTGAAAAGCGGCGCGAAAAAATACCCCTGGATTGGGCCATCGATTCTGCTGGCAAACCCACCTCAGACCCGAGGGCCGCGATTGAGGGCTTGATCTTGCCGATGGCCGGTCACAAAGGCTATGTCATGGGCGTGATGGTTGACATCTTGTCCGGCGTGTTGTCGGGCAGTTCATTTCTTGACCAAGTGCATGGTCCTTACGACCCGGTTAACCGGAGCGGCGCAGGCCATTTTTTGGTGTCCTTGAACGTTGAGTCGTTTCAGCCACTGAGCGCGTTCGAAGCGCGCATCGAGAGCTATATCGCGTCACTCAAAGATGTGCCACTGGCTGCCGGTCACTCGCAGATTTACTATCCCGGTGAAATGGAAGATCTGGCCGATATTGAAAACCGATCCAAGGGACTGTTGCTGCCGGAAGATACGCTGGCCAGCATGCTGCGGGTCGCCAAACTGGCAGGGCTGGAACACAGCATCCCGTTTTAAAAAACAAAACTAAAAGACGCTCATGAGCCAACTCAGAATCCCCGCCGTTTACATGCGTGGCGGCACCAGCAAGGGCGTGTTTTTTCATGCCACCGACTTGCCAGAAGATCCGCTCTTACGCGACAAGATTTTGCTTCGGGTGATTGGCAGCCCGGACCCGTACCGCAAGCACACCGACGGCATGGGGGGCGCAACCTCCAGCACCAGCAAGGTGGTGTTGATTTCTAAATCAGCACGGCCCGATTGCGATGTGGACTACAACTTTGGCGCGGTCTCGATCGAAAATCCAGTGATTGACTGGTCTGGCAATTGCGGCAATCTCACGTCTGCCGTGGGTCCCTTCGCCATCACTGAAGGGTTGGTGAGCGCACCGCCCGAGGGCTTCGCGGTGGTGCGTATTTGGCAGGTGAATATCCAGAAAAGGATCGTGGCGCACGTTCAGATGGCGGCGGGCGAGGTTGTCGAAGACGGCAGCTTTGAGCTCGATGGTGTGACCTTCCCGGCTGCCGAAATCAGGCTGGAGTTTCTTGACCTGCAAGGCAGTGCCATGTTCCCGACGGGTCACAAGCGCGAGGTGCTTGATGTTCCCGGCGTCGGCAGGCTGGACGTCACCCTCATCAACGCGGGGATTCCGACCATCTTCTTGGATGCCTCTGCGCTCGGGTTGAAAGGTACAGAGCTGCAGAGCGACATCAACGGCGATGCTCAATTGCTGGCACGCGCCGAAACTATTCGCGCCCATGCAGCAGTCGCCATGGGCGTTGCAAAAACGCCAGAGGACGCCACGCTGAATCGTCCGCACACACCCAAACTCGCGTTTGTTTCAAAGCCCGCAGCCTACACCGCGTCCAGCGGCAAAGCGATTCAAGCTGAGCACATCGACTTGTTGGCCCGCATTTTTTCAATGGGCCCTTTGCATCACGCCATGACCGGCACGGGGGCCGTGGCTATTGCGGTGGCGTCCGTCATTCCCGGCACCTTGGTGAACGCTGTTTTGGGCGATTCTTCAAGCGACATGATCCGCTTTGGTCATCCTTCCGGCACCTTGCTGGTCGGTGCAGAGGCCCAACTGGTGGGCGGCGAGTGGGTTGTCAAAAAAGCCATCATGAGCCGCACTGCACGCCGCCTGATGGAGGGGTTTGTACGAATACCGCAGGATTGAGGCGCTAGCGCCTCAATCCCGGTACCGCGTCATCACATACTCACCCGGTGCTGGCGCCACGGAATCTAAGGGAGACAGCTGGCGCGCCGGTGCCATGCCACTGCCATGCGCCACCAGCCAGTCATGCCAAGCCGGCCACCATGACCCTTTGAAATGGGGTGCCCTTTGCTTCCAGACCTCGGGTGACATTCGCCGGTCAGTGGCTTTGGTGAGCAGCATTTGGTAGTCGCGACCCGCGTGTCCGGGCTCTGACACCACGCCGGCGTTGTGCCCGCCGCTGGTCAGCACAAAGGTCACATCGGCGTGCACCAAGCGTTTCACTTTGTAGGCGGATCGCCAAGGTGTCACGTGGTCCTTCAAAGTGCCCACGGCAAATATCGGCAGCTGCAGGTCACCCAGCGAGACGGGCTCACCCATGACTTCATAGCGTCCTTCGGCCAGCTCGTTGTGCAGGTACAAGCTGTGCAGGTAGTTGGTGTGCATGACGGCCGGCATGCGCGTGACGTCGGCGTTCCACGCCATCAGGTCGTTGGGCACGTCTGGCTCGCCCAGCAGGTATTCGCGCATGCGGGCTGACCAGACCAGGTCACGTGCTCTTAAGAATTGAAACGAGCCCGCCATCTGGTGACCCGTGAGAAAGCCACGCTCGGCCATGATGTCTTCGAGCAGGGCGACTTGCGCTTCGTCGAGCAGTACGCCCATCTCGCCGGCGTCACGAAAGTCCAGTTGGGCCGCCAGCAGGGTCATGGAGGCCAGCGGTGCAATCGGCTCGCTGTGCACGACGTTGCTACTGGCCAAGGCGGCCGCGGCCATGGCCAGCAGCGTGCCGCCCAAGCAATAGCCGGTGGTGTGGATGGGGATGCCGCCGGTTCTTTCAGTGATGACGGCCAGAGGCTCAATGACACCAAGTTGCACATAGTCTTCCATGTCGAGCAGGGTGTCGGACTCATCCGGGTTGCGCCACGAGAGCATAAAGACGGTATGGCCCTGATCGACCATGTAACGCACCATAGAGTTGTGCGGTGAAAGATCCAGAATGTAGTATTTCATGATCCAAGATGGCACGATGAACAGTGGTTCGCGTTGCACCTTTCGCGTGGTCGGCGTGTATTGAATCAGCTCGACCAGATGATTGCGGTAAACCACTTCCCCGGGCGTGCAGGCGACTTCCAAGCCTGGGCGGTACAGGTGTTTTTCATCCGGTTTCAGTGGCAACAGCCCCTGACTTTGCCGCCAGTCGTCATAGGCGTGGGCTGCACCACGCAACAGATTGGCACCCTGATTTTCGAGGGTGGCTTTGATCACTTTCGGGTTCGACCAGGGCCAATTGCTGGGGGCCAACATGTCCAGCCATTGCCGCGACAAGAGCTGCATCAGGTCTTCATGGTGATGCTCCATACCGCGCAGCACAGTAGCTTCCTTCCACCACGTTTCTGCCACGCCATGGGTGCTGGCCAGTGCGCAAAAGGGCCACGCATGCCACGCATTGTCGGCATAACGCGGATCACCAGCGGGTACGCCTTGGCAGGTCATGGCTTGATGCATGGCTTGCAGCCACGCTAGGCTGCCTTGGGTGGTTAAGCGCGAAAAAGTGCCCGGCGACGCCAGCAGATGTCCGACCCAGTCAGCCACAGCCAAACCGAGCGAGACCGGGGACAAGCCGCCCGTCAGTGACGCCATGCCCACCCGCATACTGTGGTCGAGGGCAGCGGCGGCTTCAATCACCGAATTGGGATGGCTGGTGCGTTCGAAAAAGGAACGGACATCGCCGCGTCGCCTCAGGCCTTTTGCCGAGATTCTCTCAATGGCGGTGTCTCTGGGGGTGACTTCATGGTGTCCATTTTCATTTCGAATCTC
>CANCCE010000050.1 GCA_947374505.1 Comamonadaceae bacterium
TCCTGCCAAAACTGCTGACGCGCCCAAAGCCAAGGCTTTGACGATGTCGGACCCCCTTCGGACGTGCCCATCCAACAAAACAGGGATGGCTCCATCGACTGCAGCCACAATGGCTGGCAGGGCATCCAGCGGCGCAATAGAACTATCCAACATCCGTCCGCCGTGGTTCGAGACCACCACAGCATCCGCACCGCAATCCATGGCTAATCGGGCATCATCCGGATTCAAAATGCCTTTGACGATCAGCGTTCGCGGCCAGCGGGCACGTAAATCGCGCAGGTCATTCCATGTCAATGAATCCGTTTTTTTCATCGCTTTGCCCATCGGCGCAGCGGTGACGCGGCTTTTCATATCTGGCGGAAAATTTTCGTATTGGGGCATTCCCGTGCTGACAACATATCGACCCAGCACACCCAGCATCCACCTGGGTTTCCTGATCACATCCAGGATATTGTTGACCGTGAATCGAAAAGGTATCGTGAAGCCGTTACGCACGTTGTACTCGCGATTGGATGTCACAGCCGTGTCCACCGTCACCACAAGGGCCTCGTATCCAGCTTTCAAAGCCCTGTCGGCCAGCCCATAAGACGCTTCTTTGTCCGGCCAGATGTACAGCTGAAACCAGAGGTTGCCACCGGCTTCCTGGGCAACCCTCTCGAGAGATGTCAGGGATCCCGTGGCGACTGTGAAGGGAATTCCCGCAGCCGCAGCGGCTCGAGCCAACGCAATTTCACCTTCGAACCACATCAGACCTGCTGCACCGGTCGGTGCGATCGCCAAAGGGAAACTCCACGCCTTACCGAATAACGTCAACGAAGCGTCGCGTTTTGACACGTCCACCAATGTTCTTGGGATGAACTTCAAGTCATCAAAGGCCCTCCGGTTATTTTTCAGCGCGACACCGTCCTCGGTGCCGCGCTCCACAAATTCGAAAAGTCCTTTGGGTAAAAGTGCGCGCGCTCGTGCGCAGTAATCAGCAACATTCAACAGGTGCATCTTGTCTCCTCTGTCACGGCGGGGGCCAAGACGAGCATTGATTGTGAGCAAAACCAGTCGCCAATCTCTTTACACTGCAAAGAATCATTCTTTCCAAAAAAGAAACCAGCATGGACGAGATCACCCCCATCCGCGTATTCCTTGAAGTGGCCAGACGGCAGAGTTTCACCGGTACGGCTGAACATTTCGGCTTATCCATAAGCGCCATCAGCAAACATGTCGCAACGTTGGAAAAGAGCCTCAATGCCCGTCTTTTGAACCGTACGACCAAGACCATGAGCCTGACGCGTGCAGGCAGCTTGGTGGTTGAACGTGGCACAGCGGTGGTGCGCGACTTAGCGAACATGAGAGCATCTGTCGCCGGGTTGAATGGTGACATCTCCGGTGTTGTGCGAGTTGGTGCCGCACCTTACTTTGGTGCGCAGCGCATCACGCCGCTGATTGCGAGCTTTTGCGAGCAGCACCCAGCGATCCAAGTGACACTCACTCTTTTGTCGCATCGACGAGTGGGCGACTTCGTGAAAGAGGGGCTGGATGTTGGCATCATCAACTCTCCAGATCTACAAGATGCGACCCACAGCGCGTACACCATCACCAACATGCCACAGGTGTTGGTCGCCTCTCCCTCTTATCAAAAACGAGCTGGCCGTATTCAAACGCCTTCCGACTTGGCCAAACTCAACTGCCTGGTCAATTCCTACAAATCACCCACGGGGACTTGGCGCTTCAATGGGCCTCAGGGAGAAGTGACCGTAACGGTCCAAGGAAATTTCCGTTCGATTTACGGCGATTGCCTCAAGGTCGCCGCAGTCCACGGCATGGGTATCTCGATGCACCCCCGGTATATGGTTGCCAAAGAACTGGCACAAGGTGAACTGGTGCAACTTTTGCCGGACTTTGAACCCGAAATGCTTCACGTCTTTGCTCTCTTTGCAAGCGGCGGTTTGATTCCTCAAAGCGTCCGTACGTTTTTAGATTTTCTAAGACAGTGGGGACGCGAAAATCCAAACTGGATTGACTGAGATCCGACCCGCCAGTGTTGCCCACATGCCTGCTTGAGTGCTGCGCAGAAGTCGCTCAGTATGTACGTCCAAAACCAGAGATACTGTGATCCATGGCATCCATTAAAAAACCCCTCCATCAACTCGACGCGTGGCAAGCCGCTGAAGCGCTCGCCCATCGCGACATTCAGGCGATTGACTTGGTACGGGCTTGCCTAGACCGCATTGAGCAGCGCGATCCAGTGGTCCACGCGTTCGTAGAACTGAATGCCAATGCCGCCTTGGCTTTGGCCCGTCAGCTGGACGCCGGACCGGTGCGTGGGCTGCTGCACGGGCTGCCGTTCGGCGTGAAGGATCTGCTCGACACCGCCGACCTGCCCACGGCGTACGGCTCACCGATTTATGCCGGCCAACAGCCGCTGGCGGATGCCGCCGCCGTGGCCCTGTGCCGAGAGGCTGGCGCTGTGCTGCTGGGCAAAACAGTCAGCACCGAGCTGGCCAATATGCACCCCGGCGTCACGCGTAATCCGCACAACCTCCAGCACACGCCTGGCGGTTCTTCGAGCGGTTCTGCCGCCGCCGTGGCCGACGGCATGCTGCCATTGGCGCTCGGCACGCAAACGGCGGGTTCACTCATTCGACCGGCGGCTTTTTGCGGTGTGGTGGGTTTCAAACCCAGCCACAACCGCGTCAGCAGAGCGGGCGTCAAAAGCCTGTCGGAGACGCTGGACACGATCGGTGGTTTTGGCCGCAGTGTGCGCGACGTGGCCCTGCTCGGGGCCGTGCTCACAGGCGACAAACGGTTGGTTGACCCGCGCAATTTCGACGCTCAGGCGAGTTCAGCGCCACGCATTGGCCTCTGTGCCACGCCCGACTGGTCCTTGGCCGATGAAGACACGCAGCAAGCTTGGGCACAAGCCGAAAAAGCGCTGACGGGCTATGCTCGGCCGGTTGCACTTCCCGCTGAACTGCAGGACCTTGTCGCCCAACAAAAAGCGGTCCAGATGTTTGAAACCGCCCGCTCACTGCGCCATGAACACCGGCACCACGCGCATCAATTGAGCCCATCGCTGCTGGCTCTGCTTGAGGATGGCATGCGCATCAGTGGCGAGACCCACGCTTTTAACCTGAAGGCAGTAGCTCATCACCGGCATGTGGCGGCAGACTTGTTCCGCGATCACGATGTGTTGCTGGCTCCCAGCGCGTTAGGCGAGGCGCCAGCTGGACTCGCGACAACGGGCGACCCCTTGTTTTGTCGTGGCTGGACGCTGCTCGGACTGCCCTGCATTCACCTGCCGTTTGCCCGCGGCCGCAACGGATTGCCGGTTGGCCTGCAACTGGTGGGGCGCTTTGCTGACGACCACCTGCTGCTGACTGCTGCACATTGGGTGCATGAGCAACTGACGCGCTGAGTTGCAATCTGCGCCTACCCTTGTCATTTTTTGGAGCAGCGTCATGCACGCCTCAAGTCTTCGATTTAAGCGTTCGGATTTTTCCCTTGCCGTAGCATACGGTGTCGCCGCCATTACGGCGACCCTTTTTCTGCTGCCCTGCGCCTTCACTGCTCAGGCCGCCACACGGATAACCAGCCCAGCCCAAACGCAAATAGACGCTCTGAGCCGCGCCAGCGCTGCGGTGGTCGGCATTCAGGTGACAGCCGCAGAAGGCGCTCGCTCGGCTCGCTCGCTGGGTCAGGAGCGCACGGGTTCTGGCGTGGTCATTGGGGCCGATGGCTTGGTGCTGACGATTGGCTATTTGATGCTGGAGGCACAGCAAATAGAGATCATCACGCACGCTGGTAAAACCCTGCCTGCAGTCGCCGTGGCTTATGACATCGCCACCGGATTCGGCTTGGTCAAACCGCTGCTGCCCATCCGTGGTGTAAACCCCGTCACCTTGGGTAACCAACAAAATCTTGCGACTGGCGAACCACTGATCGTCATGACCGGGGCCACGACTGACGGGCAAGACAGCGATGTCAGCATGACGCAGTTGGTCAGCCAACGGGCTTTTTCAGGCACTTGGGAATACCACCTTGACAGTGCCCTCTTCACCAGCCCGCCCGTCACAGCCGGTGGCGGCAACCACAGTGGCGCACCCTTGTTCAACCAGCGCGGCGAACTGCTCGGTATTGGCTCTTTGCTGGTGGCCGACGCGCTAGGTGAAAACAAACGCGTGCCGGGCAATATGTTTGTACCCGTCGATTTACTCAAACCGATACTCGCCGAGTTACAGCGCTCGGGCAGCAGTCGGCAAAGCCATCGGCCTTGGTTGGGCTTGACGTCGAGCGAGCAAGGTGGCCGCGTGCAAATCGTCCGCGTGAGTGAAGACAGCCCGGCCGAGGCCGCCGGTCTGGCGCCTGGCGATGTGGTGCTGGCGGTGGACGATAGCCAAGTCGCCACGCTGGAGAGTTTTTATAAAAAGCTGTGGGCCCGCAGTGCGCCTGACGCGCCGGTGAGGCTGACCGTGTTGCAGGGCGCGGAGATCAAAACCGTGGTCTTGACACCGCAAGACCGGATGCTGTCTCTGCAGCGACCTGCGGGGATTTGACCGGCGACCAGCTACCCTGTCATGGCGAAGCGTAGCGCGGCCATCCATCTTGGAGGTGCGCGGTGATGGACTGCCACGCTTCGCACGCAGCGACGGAATTTCTTGCTTTCCATCACATGCCATTCAAGGTCTGTTCAGTATCCGAACGTATTCGGAAAACTAACCAGCGGCCAAGCCTTCCAGCACGGTCGGGTAACGCAGAGGAACACGCAGCTCGCGCTTGAGGCGCTGGTTGTCCAGCCGGCGAGACTCGCCCATAAAACTCAGTAGCATCAAGGGCAACTGCTGCTGCGCCGTGTGGCGTGACAAACGCGGCGGCTTTGGCAAGCCATAAAGGCCTGCGGCCAGATCAAAATAATCCCCCATTTTGAGTTCGGTGTCGTCACTGACGTTGGTGCTCCGCTGCGGCTTGCCGCGCCAAAGTGCTGCAATGCAGGCGCGGGCCAAGTCATCGGCGTGAATGTGGTTGGTGTAAACGTCGTCGTCGGCTTGCAGCACGGCCGTGCCTTTGAGCAAACGATTGCGCGGCGTGCCGCCTTCCCGATTCGGCGCGTAAATACCGGGAATGCGCAAGGTGTGCACCCGCGTGCCGGTGGCCCGGCCAAAAAATCGGAGTTGCTGTTCGGCATCGACACGGCGCTGCGCGCGCGGCGTGCCCGGGTTGACGCTGCGCACTTCGTTGACCCACTCGCCTTCGCAATCGCCGTAGACGCCGCTGGTGGAGCCATAGACGACGGCATCCGGCAAACCACGCAAACGCAAGGCGCGCAGCAAGGCCAGTGTGCGCGGGTCGCGCCGCCAGTCGGGTAAGTTCTCGCTGGGCGGCGGAGCCAAGTGCACGACACGTGTGGCGATGCCCGACAGACGGCGCAGCGTTTCGGGCTGGTCCAGATTGCCCAGCAGCGGCGTGATGCGTTGGATGCGAAACGCATCCACTTTGTCAGCAGACGACGTCAGTGCCAGCAACCTGATGTTGGTTGGCAACTGGGCGGCCACACGCTGGCCCACGTCACCACAACCGACGATGAGAATACGCGGGCGCCGGAAGCGAAATGGCAAAGCACCGAGAAAATTGGGCATAAAAAGTATGAAAGAGAAAGAAGGTGCAGGAAGACAAACTAAGGCTGAAAAAAGGACTCGAGTGGCAAGAACTTGCAGGGCTTCAATTTGGAGGCAAAATTGGAGGCTTTGCTAAACCGCAATACCCCCTGAAGCCTCAGGGTCCAGAGACACACCAAAGATACCAAGGATACCAACATGAGTTTCAACGTGACTGTGCAGCCGAGCGGCCGCAGCTTCAGCGTCAACCCCGACGAGGCGATGCTGGCGGCAGCTATTCGTCAAGGCATCGGCCTGCCCTACGGCTGCAAAGATGGCGCCTGCGGTTCGTGCAAATGCAAAAAACTAGAAGGAACGGTGAGCCACGGTCCGCACCAACTCAAAGCCTTGTCGCATGAAGAAGAAGCCAACGGTTTTGTATTGACCTGCTGCGGCGTGCCGCAGAGCGACGTGGTGCTGGAGTCACGCCAAGTGACAGATGAAAGCGCCTTCCCTATCAAGAAAATGCCGGTACGCGTTAACAGTCTGACGCGACTGTCAACCGACGTCATCGCCCTACGCCTGCAATTGCCAGCCAGCGATGTCTTCAAGTACCACGCCGGTCAATATGTCGAATTTTTGCTGCGCGACGGTGACCGCCGCAGCTATTCGATGGCCAATGCGCCACACACGCAAAACGAGGCACCGGGCTTAGAGTTGCACATTCGCCATATGCCGGGCGGCAAGTTCACCGACCAGGTCTTCAGTACCATGAAGGAAAAAGACATCCAGCGCATTGAAGGACCTTATGGCAGTTTCTTCTTGCGCGAAGACAGTGCCAAGCCAATGGTGCTGCTGGCCTCTGGCACGGGCTTTGCGCCAATCAAGGCGCTGATTGAGCACCTGCAGCACAAAAATATCCAACGGCCTGCGGTGCTGTATTGGGGTGGCCGTCGGCCCAGCGATTTGTACATGAACGACTGGGTCATGGCCCGTGTGGCTGAGATGCCGCAACTGCGCTATGTGCCGGTGGTGTCCAACGCCTTGCCTGAAGACAACTGGACGGGCCGAACTGGTTTTGTGCATCAAGCCGTGCTGCAAGACTTTCCAGACCTGTCAGGGCATCAGGTCTACGCCTGCGGGGCACCCATCGTGGTGGACTCGGCCAAGGCCGATTACACCCAGCTGGCGGGCTTGCCTGACGAAGAATTTTTTGCAGACTCGTTCACCACCGAAGCGGACAAAGCCAAAGCCTTGGCTTGATCACTGCTCTTAAGGGAAAACCACCATGACAACAACAAAATTCAACTCTGCGGCAACCCAACACGTCTCGCCTTTGCGGCGCGTGTTGGCCGCCAGTTGTATCGCCATGCTGGCGCTGGTGAGTCAAAGCGCTCTGGCACAGAACACGCAGAACAAAGTCATGCGCATCATCGTGCCTTACGCGCCAGGTGGCCCGATCGATGTGACCGCTCGCCTGATGGCCGAACGTGTGAAGGATTCTCTAGGCACGGTCATCATTGAAAACCGACCGGGTGGGGGTGGCAACATCGGTGTCGATGCGATTGCCAAGGCCGCACCTGACGGTCTGACGATCGGCATCGCGGCCGTCGCCACGCACGCCATCAACCCGTGGCTTTACAGCAAGATGCCGTACAACGCCGCCACCGATTTCGCCCCGATCACACAGATGCTGCGCGTGCCGAACGTGCTGGTCATCAACGCAGACACGGCGCGTCGCTTGAACATCAACACATTGGCAGATTTGATTCGCTACGCCAAGGCGAATCCGGCCAAGCTGAATTACGCCAGCGGCGGCAACGGCAGTGCAGGCCATCTGGCCGGTGAAATGTTCAAAAAAGAAGCCGGCATTTTTGCGCTGCACATTCCGTACAACGGCGGCAACCCGGCCCAATTAGCCTTGCTTAGCGGGCAGGTGGATTTCAATTTCGACAACCTCGCTACCGCCTCGGCCAACATCAAAGCCGGCAAGCTCAAAGCGCTGGCCGTGACCACCGCCAAGCGCAGCGTCACCTTGCCCGACATTCCGGCTGTCGCTGAAACGCTCAAAGGTTTTGAAATCGACACCTGGTGGGGACTGGTGGCACCTGCCGGTACGCCGCCCGATGTTGTCGCCAAGCTCAATCAGGCTTTTGTGGCCGCGCTAAATTCGCCCGAAACCAAAACACGTTTTGCCAGCTTGATGGCCGAGCCGGTGGCCAACACGCCGGAACAGTTTGCTGAATTCATGAAGCAGGAATTGGCGAAATACGAACGCGTGGTGAAGGCCTCTGGCGCACGGGTCGACTGAACGCAACGTACCGAAGTGGGCGACCTATTCGCCTAAGTAGGCCGCCCGAACACGTGGGTCCGTCAGCAAGTCTTTGGCTTGGCCGGTAATGGTCACCCTGCCAGATTCCATCACGTAGCCGCGGTCGGCAATGCCCAGCGCCCGGCTGGCGTTTTGCTCGACCAGCAAGACAGTCACACCCCGCGCAGAGACATCACGGATGACTTCAAAAATTTTGTCGACCATGATGGGCGACAAGCCCATAGACGGCTCGTCCAACAACAACAACTTGGGGCGGCTCATCAACGCCCTTCCCATGGCGAGCATCTGCTGCTCACCGCCCGACAGGGTGCCGGCCAGCTGGTCTTTGCGCTCTTTCAGTCTTGGGAAAATACCAAACACCATCTCGATGTCGTTAGCGATCTCCGCCTTGTCATTGCGAATGTAAGCGCCCATCTGCAGGTTTTCTGAGATGCTCATGCGCGCAAACACACCGCGACCTTCCGGCACCATCGCCAAGCCACCCTGCACCAAATCCCAAGAGCCTTTGCCCTTGATGCTTTCGCCCAAGTATTTAATGTCGCCGTCTGCCGCTGGCAGCATGCCAGTGATGGCCTTCATGGTGGTGGTTTTGCCTGCACCGTTGGAGCCGATCAAGGTCACCAGCTCACCTTCCTTGACTTCAAAGTCGACACCCTTGACCGCTTGGATGCCGCCGTAAGCAACCTTCAGGCCGGTGACTTTGAGGAGTGTCTTGACATTATTTTTTTCCATGATGATTGCCACGTTCGGCGCCCCTTCAATGGCCGGTGCCCAAATAGGCAGTGATGACTTTTTCGTTTTTTTGCACGTCTGCGGGCACGCCCTCGGCGATCTGTTTGCCGTAGTCGAGCACCGTCACTCGGTCGCACAAACCCATCACCAACTTGACGTCGTGTTCGATCAACAAGATGGTGCGCTTGTCTTTGCGGATCCGGTCGATCAGTTCACGCAGCTGCACTTTTTCAGTGGCGTTCATACCGGCGGCCGGTTCGTCCAAGGCAATCAGCTGCGGGTCGGTGGCCAAGGCGCGGGCGATTTCCAGCCGGCGCTGGTCGCCATAGCTCAGCGTACGCGCTTTGAAGTCAGCGTATTGAGCAATGCCGACGTACGTCAGCAACTCATGCGAGCGCTTGGCAATCGCCTTTTCTTCGGCCTTGAAACCGGGCGTTTGAAAGATCGCGCCGATCAAGCCTGAATGGGTGCGAACGTGCCGGCCGACCATGACATTTTCGAGCGCCGTCATCTCTGCAAACAAACGAATGTTCTGGAAAGTACGAGCGATGCCTGCTTTAGCAACTTCATGCACAGCGTTGGGTTGATAGGGCTTGCCGGCCAGCTCAAACGTGCCACTGTCCGGCGTGTACAAGCCGGTCAGCACATTGAAAAAAGTGGTCTTGCCAGCGCCATTCGGGCCAATCAGTCCATACACTTGCCCGCGTTCGATATGAATACCGACATCCGACAGTGCCTGCAAGCCGCCGAAGCGCTTTGACACTCCGCTCACTTTGAGAATGGTTTCGCTCATCTCCATCCTCCTTAAACTTTGGATTTGCTAAGGGACTTGCCGCGCTCAGGCGATGGCCACAGGCCGCGCGGTCGCATCAACATGATGCCGATCATGGCCAGTGCAATCAGCAACTGACGCAAAATAGCGGCGTCCATTCGGCCGCCGGTCATCGCCTGTAGCGGCCCGGCCACATGGCGCAGCACTTCAGGCAAAGCCGCCAGCAACAAAGCGCCTACGATGACGCCGGGCAAATGGCCGATGCCACCCAAAACCACCATGGCGACGATCATCACGGACTCCATCAGGCTGAAAGATTCCGGCGAGACAAAGCCCTGGAATGCTGCAAACATGGCACCCGAAACACCGCCAAACGTCGCACCCATACCAAACGCCAGCAACTTGAGGTTGCGGGTGTTGATGCCCATCGCCTTGGCGGCGATTTCGTCTTCACGCACCGCCATCCAGGCGCGGCCGATGCGGGAATTCTCCATCCGGTGGCAGATCACCACCGAGACAATCACCAGTGCCAAGAAAAAGTAGTAGTACAGCGATACCGAGGCGATCTCAAAGCCGAAAACTTCTAAAGGCCGGTTCAGCGGGACACCGAAAAAAGTGACGCCGTCAATCTGGCTGATACCTTTGGGGCCGTTGGTCAGATTGATAGGCCGGTCTAGGTTGTTGAGAAACACGCGGATGATTTCGCCGAATCCCAGCGTCACGATGGCCAGATAATCGCCGCGCAATTTCAAGGTCGGCGCGCCCAGCATCAAGCCAAACAAACCTGCCAGCGCAGCGGCCAAAGGAATCACTATCCAAATAGGCAGGTGCAAGCCGTCCGGAAAAGCCACCTCAATGGCCGGGAATGCTTCCGCCAGATGCGGGGAGCCCAGCAAAGCAAAGAGATAAGCGCCGACCGCAAAAAACGCGACATAGCCAAGATCTAACAGCCCCGCATAGCCCACCACAATGTTCAGGCCTAAGGCCAGTAGCACATAGAGCAGCGCCATGTCCACGATGCGCACCCAGGCGTTACCGCCCTGCTGCAACAGCAGCGGCAACACCAGCATGGCGAGTGCGGCGAGCAGGAAGGAAAGCAGTCTGTGTTTTTTCATGGGATGCTTTGGTGCTTGTTCAGGGTGACTAGGCTCGATCCGCCACACGCTCACCGAGCAGGCCTTGTGGTCTGAGGGTGAGCACCACAATCAGCACGATGAAGGCAAAAATGTCGGAGTACTGGCTGCCCAACACGCCGCCCGTGAGCGGGCCGATGTAACCCGCGCCAATCGACTCGATCAGCCCCAGCAAGATGCCGCCGAGCACCGCGCCACCAAGGTTTCCGATGCCGCCAAAGACAGCCGCTGTGAACGCTTTCAAACCGGGCAAGAAACCCATGGTGTGCTGCGCTGTGCCGTAGTTAGAGGCGTACATGACACCGGCCAAGGCCGCGAGAATCGCGCCGATGACGAAGGTCGCAGAAATGACGGTGTCAGGACGCACACCCATCAGACCGGCCACGCGAGGATTCTCAGCCGTGGCACGCATGGCCCGACCCAGCCGCGTGTAGTTGACGACGTACATCAAGATCGAAAGTGACACCGCGGTCGCACCCAAAATGAAAATTTGGGTGACGGTGATGACCGCGCCGCCTACATGCAAGGGCTCGGCGGGCAGCAGCGTCGGGAACGACTTGTAGTTAGGCTTCCAGATCATCATGGCCAGCGTTTGCAGCAAGATGGACATGCCAATGGCCGTGATGAGCGGCGCCAACTTGGGCGAGTTGCGCAGGGGCCGGTAAGCGATTTTTTCAATGACGAAGTTCAGCGTGCCGCAGACGATGAAGGCGATCAGCAGCGAGATCAGCAAGATCAGCCAGCCGGGCGTGCCGGGCATGGCTTCTTGCATCCAGACGATGATGGTCCAGCTGGTGAGCGCGCCAACCATCAGCACCTCGCCATGCGCAAAATTGATCAAGTTGATGATGCCGTACACCATGGTGTATCCCAAGGCGATCAAGGCATACATGCTGCCCAACACCAGACCGTTGATGATCTGCTGAAGAAAGATGTCCATCGCGTTGTTCCGATTTTTTTAGTTTTTTGACGTCTTCGTCGACATGTTGGCGGCGGTGTCCAGCGCCCGCAAATGCGCCAGCTTGTCGGCGATCTTTGCCTCCAGACCACGCGCCACCGGCTGATACCAGTCCGGCTCGGGCATGCCCTCTGGCAAATAACGTTCGCCAGCGGCATAGGCTTCCGGCTCGTCGTGGGCGTAACGGTATTGCCGGCCGTGCCCAAGCTCTTTCATCAACTTGGTGGGCGCGTTGCGCAAGTGGTTAGGCACTTCGCGCGAACGGTCAGACTTGATGAAGGCCTTGGCCTGGTTGTAGGCCATGTAGCCGGCATTGCTCTTGGGGGCCATGGCCAAATAAATCACGGCTTGGGCGATGGCCAGATCGCCTTCGGGCGAGCCCAGTCGCTCGAAAGTCGCTGCCGCATCGTTGGCAATCTGCATGGCGCGCGGATCGGCCAAGCCAATGTCTTCCCAAGCCATCCGCACCACCCGGCGCGATAAATAACGCGCGTCTGCGCCGCCATCGAGCATGCGACACAGCCAGTACAACGCAGCATCCGGGTGCGAGCCGCGAACAGATTTGTGCAGCGCTGAAATCTGGTCGTAAAAGTTGTCACCGCCTTTGTCGAACCGGCGCGCATTCAGGGTCAGTGCGTTCTGCAAAAAATCGGCATCAATGCGCGTCACACCCGCCACCGCCGCCGCGCTGGCTGACTGCTCCAGCAAATTCAGCAAGCGACGGGCGTCACCGTCGGCGTAGCCCACCAGCGTGTTGACGGCAGTATCGTCAAGCTCCAAGTCGGGCAATTCACTGGCTTGGGCGCGGCGTACCAGCGACTGCAATTCGTCATCACTGAGCGCTTGCAGCACATACACCTGCGCCCGTGAGAGCAAGGCGGAGTTGACCTCGAAGGAAGGATTTTCAGTGGTGGCACCAATGAACACCACCAAGCCGGACTCCACAAAGGGCAGCAAACCATCTTGCTGACTCTTGTTGAAGCGATGAATTTCATCGACAAACAAAATCGTCTTGCGGCCGAGTGCCAGGTTTTGCTGGGCCTGGTCCATCGAGGCCCGAATGTCTTTGACGCCCGAGAACACCGCAGACAAAGCAATGAACTCGTAGCCGAAGGCACTGGCGGTGAGCCGGGCCAGCGTGGTTTTACCAACACCGGGCGGACCCCACAAGATCATCGAATGCGGCTTGCCGGATTCAAACGCCAAGCGCAGCGGCTTACCCGGACCAATCAGGTGCGATTGGCCCACCACTTCGTCTAGATTTTGGGGGCGCAAGGCCTCAGCCAACGGCGCGACAGGAGCCTTGTCAAACAGGTCGACCATGTATCGGTTTTATTGCCGCAGGACGTCAGCGCCAGCGGGCGGCTTGAACTGAAAATGACTGGCGCTGAAAACCGGATTGGCTTCGAAGCGCGAGAAAGTCATCACGGAGCGTTGACCAAAACTGTCGAGAATGTCCAGTGACGCCAACTCACTGCCCTGCGCTGTGGACCGGAAACCAACGCTGATGTTTTGCACTTGTCCGTCGCGTGTTTTCGGGGTGGCCATGACCCACTGCAAGCCGGCTTTTTCAGGCAAGGCGCTGAGCGTGAAGTCTGCTTGCAGACCTTTCAAGTTGGCCGCAGCAGCGATCACCGCAGCCGGTGTTCCGTTGAGCACTTGCGCCAGCTTGCGCGTTGTCACCTGGTTCAAATCAACATCATGAAGCCACAGCGTTTCACCATCGGCGACGATGGTTTGCTCAAACGGTTTTTGATAAAAAAACCGGAACCGATTGGGACGCGAAAACTCAAACGTGCCGGTGGACTTTTTGACTCTAGGGGCCTCACCGGCGCGAGCGGGTGAGGTCACTGTTTGAACGAAATCAGCGCGTCCACTACGGGTTTCGCTGACGAATTTTTCCAGACTGTCCATGCCGCTGTTGGTCACGGACTGCGCTGAAACACCCAGCGAAATGAATGCCAGCAGCACACCGGTAGCGATTGATCCGAACGGCGCAAGGCGCTCAAATTTCAAAATAGAAAATAGGGGAGTTGACATGGTTTTATTCGGCTCGTGCAGGCACCAGAATTTCGCGCTGACCACTGCCGGACATGGTGCTGACCAGGCCGGATTTTTCCATTTCTTCTAGCATCCGAGCGGCGCGGTTGTAGCCAATCTTCAGGTGGCGCTGTACCAGTGAAATCGACGCCTTACGATTCTTAAGCACAATCTCCACAGCCTGGTCGTACATCGGGTCTTTCTCGCCTGCAGCATCGCCATCACCCAGTGCATCGCCCTCACCATCGACAGTCCCGCCTTCGAGCACGCCCTGGATGTAATTCGGTTCGCCCTGTTGCTTGAGATAGGCCACCACGCGGTGCACTTCCTCGTCACTCACAAAAGCGCCGTGCACGCGGATCGGAAACCCCGTGCCGCTTGGCATGTACAGCATGTCGCCCATGCCCAGCAAGGCTTCGGCACCCATCTGGTCCAGGATGGTCCGGCTGTCGATTTTGCTGGAGACTTGAAAGCTCAAGCGTGTCGGGATATTGGCCTTGATCAGACCGGTGATGACGTCCACGCTAGGACGCTGCGTGGCCAGCACCAAGTGGATGCCGGCGGCACGGGCCTTTTGTGCCAATCGGGCGATCAACTCTTCGATTTTTTTGCCGACCACCATCATCAGGTCGGCCAGCTCGTCAATCACCACCACGATGAACGGCAAGCGCTCAAGGGGTTCGGGTTGATCCGGCGTCAAACTAAATGGGTTGTAAATAAACTCTTCGCGTTCAGCAGCTTCATCAATTTTGGTGTTGTAACCCGCCAGATTACGCACGCCGAGCTTGCTCATCAATTTGTAGCGCCGCTCCATTTCAGCGACGCACCAGTTCAGACCGTGGGCAGCCTGTCGCATATCGGTGACGACGGGTGCCAGCAGGTGCGGAATGCCTTCGTAAACGCTCATCTCAAGCATCTTCGGATCGATCAACAGCAAGCGAACATCGCGCGCATCGGCCTTGTACAAGAGGCTCAAAATCATCGCATTGATACCCACCGACTTGCCGGAGCCCGTGGTGCCGGCAACCAAGCAGTGCGGCATTTTCGCCAAGTCGGCCACCACGGCGTTGCCGCCAATGTCTTTGCCCAGACCAATCGTTAAAAGAGACTTGGCTTCGTTGTAGATTTGGGAGCCAAGGATTTCACTCA
>CANCCE010000051.1 GCA_947374505.1 Comamonadaceae bacterium
GACATGGGACATTTTGGCAAGCGTCCCATACGACTGGCTTGGTTTTGCATTGTCATGCCGGCCTTGACGCTGAACTACTTTGGTCAAGGTGCTTTGCTGCTCAGCAACCCTGAGGCCGTCAAAAATCCCTTTTTCCTGATGATGCCCGAATGGGCTTTGCTGCCGATGGTTGGACTCGCCACCATGGCGACGGTGATCGCCTCGCAGGCCTTGATTTCTGGCGCCTTCAGCGCCACCAAGCAGATTGTTCAGCTCGGCTATTTACCGCGTCTGTACATGCTTCACACCAGCATCAAGGAAACCGGCCAAATCTACATCCCGTTCATCAACTGGGTGCTATTTGTCGCCATCGCCCTGGCCGTGGTGTTTTTCAAGTCGTCCGATGCGCTGGCAACGGCCTACGGCATTGCGGTCTGCGGGAACATGCTCATCACCACGATTTTGACGTTCTACGTCATTCGCTATGGCTGGAAATACCCGCTGGTGCTGTGCCTCGCGGCTACGGGCGTCTTCTTTGCCATTGACTTCGCCTTTCTGGCGTCCAATGCGCTCAAGTTTGTCGAAGGCGGCTGGTTCCCTATCCTGATTGCCGGCGCGATCTTCACCCTGATGGTCACCTGGGAAGAGGGGCGTCGCATCCTCAACAAAAAGCTGCGCACCGACGCGATTGACCTGAAAAGCTTCCTGGAAGCTGTTTTTGTCAGTCCACCACTGCGTGTTGAAGGCACAGCCGTCTTTTTATCGAGTGAGCCGGGGAAGGTGCCGAACGCCATGCTGCACAACCTCAAGCACAATAAAGTCCTGCACGAGACCAACCTGTTTGTGACCGTGCGCAGCCACGAAGTGCCGTGGATCACCCTAGACAAACGCCTGGAAGTCACGTCCTTGGGACGGCACTGCTGGCAAGTGGTGCTGAACTACGGCTTTAAAAATGACCCCGACGTGCCGAGCGCGCTGATGCAGATGCGCGGCCAGGGCTGCCAGGTTGACCCGATGACCACCAGCTACTTCTTGTCACGCGATACCGTGGTACCGACCATCGGTGATGGTATGGCACAGTGGCGCGAAAAACTCTTTGCGCAAATGCACCGAAATGCAAGCTCTGCCGCCGACTTTTTGAACTTGCCAAACAACGCTGTGGTGGAGTTGGGTAGCAAGGTGGAAATCTAAAGCACGGACGCGAGCTGCCGTCCCGGCGCCCTTGCTTTTGTTGTTTTCCAGCTGTCAGTCGCTTGCGGGCGTCTTAAGCGCCTCGCCAGAGTGCAAAATAGCGCTCACTATGTAACGATATCCTTGGCGTATCGAGCGCCCAAGCCTCGCCGACGCCGTGGTGACTATTTTTTTGACAAGCTCCAAATCCTCCCTCACGGCGCTCACCCTAGGCGCCATCGGCGTCGTCTACGGCGACATTGGCACCAGCGTTCTGTATGCGGTCAAAGAAGTCTTCGGCTCAGGCCATGTCGCCTTCAGCCCGGACAACGTCTACGGCATCTTGTCCATCTTCTTCTGGACGCTGACCGTCATCGTCTCGATCAAATACGTGTTGCTGGTGCTGCGCGCCGACAACAACGGCGAAGGCGGACTGGTGGCCATGCTAGCGCTGGCCTCGCAAGCGGTCAAAGACAAACCAGAACTGCGGCGCGTGTTGCTGCTCATCGGCATCTTTGGCACAGCGCTTTTCTATGGTGATGGCGTCATCACCCCGGCGATTTCAGTGCTATCGGCCGTTGAAGGTCTGGAAATCATTTCACCAGCGTTCAAGCAATACGTGGTGCCGGCGACGTTGGTGATTTTGTTTGGTCTGTTTGCGGTGCAAAAGCGCGGCACCGCCGGCATTGGCCAATTTTTTGGCCCGATCACGCTGGTCTGGTTTGCCGTGTTGGCGGTCTTGGGCATCTCGCAAATCATCACCTACCCGGCGATCCTCGCGGCCATCAGTCCGCATTACGCAGTGATGTTCATGTGGACAAACCCGGGCACCACCTTTGTCATTTTGGGGGCTGTGGTGCTGTGCGTCACGGGTGCTGAAGCGCTCTATGCAGACCTCGGACACTTTGGCAAAAAACCAATTCGACTGGCCTGGTTTTCGGTGGTCATGCCCGCACTGACACTGAACTATTTTGGTCAGGGCGCGCTGCTGCTGAAAAACCCAGAAGCCGTTAAAAATCCGTTTTTCCTGATGGCACCAGACTGGGCCTTGGTGCCACTGGTATTGTTGGCCACCATGGCCACCGTGATCGCGTCACAAGCGCTCATCACCGGGGCCTTCAGCGTCACCAAGCAAGTGATTCAGCTGGGTTATTTGCCACGCCTGAATATCCAACACACCAGCGTGCGTGACACCGGCCAGATCTATATGCCGATGGTCAACTGGGGCCTGTTTGCCACCATCGTGTTGGCCGTGGTGATGTTCCGCTCATCGAGCAACCTGGCCTCGGCCTACGGCATTGCCGTCACGCTGGACATGCTGATCACCACCATCTTGACCTTTTTTGTCATACGTCACGCATGGAAATATCCCCTCTGGCTGTGCGTGGCCGCCACCGGTGTTTTCTTCGTGGTCGACTTGGCCTTCTTCACCTCCAATCTGATGAAGTTGTTTGCGGGAGGCTGGTTTCCGCTGGTGATTGGTGGTGCCGTCTTCACGCTCATGATCACCTGGAAAGACGGCCGGGCCTTGCTCAACGACAAGCTGCGCACCGATGCGCTAGACCTGCCCAATTTTCTCGAATCCGTTTTTGTCAGCCCACCTGTTCGCGTTGAAGGCACCGCGGTGTTTTTGACAGCCGAGCGCGGCATCGTCCCCAACGCCATGCTGCACAACCTGAAGCACAACAAAGTGCTGCACTCTAAAAACCTCTTTGTCACCGTTCAAAACCATGAATTGCCGTGGATTGGCATGGACAAGCGTGTGCAGATCGAATCCCTCGGCCACCATTGTTGGCAAGTGGTGGTTCATTACGGCTTTAAAAATGATCTCAATTTACCCAAGGCCTTGATGAACATCAACAGCTCTGGATGGGAACTTGACCCCATGAGCACCAGCTACTTCTTGTCGCGAGACACCGTCATTCCGACCATTGGCGGCGGCATGGCACCGTGGCGTGAAAAGTTGTTTGCACAGATGCATCACAACGCCAGTGGCGCGGCCGACTTTTTGAAGTTGCCAAGCAACTCGGTGGTTGAACTGGGCTCGAAGATCGAAATTTGAACTTTGGGTTTGCGCCCCAGTTGATGCGTTTGCGTTGACAGGTTCGCCTTTTCACTGATGAGGCTACACACCACAGACTCGACCGAAAGCTCAGCAACCTGCCAAAATCCACATCTGCGATGTCGCAGCGGTCTTCATTTATTTCGAACCTCAGCCCCACCATGAACCTTCTTTTCGTTGCCGATCCGCTGGAATCCTTCAAGATTTACAAAGACACCACCTTTGCCATGATGCGGGAAGTGCAGCGACGCGGCCACACCATCAGTGCCTGCGAGACGAAAGACATCATGTGGCAGCGCGGCACACCCGTGACGGCGTTTGTACGCGACATTCAGCTCACCGGCGACGCGCAAAACTGGTTTATCGCCAAGCAGCAACACCCCGACGAAAGGCCGCAGGCGCTGCGTGACTTTGGCGGCATCATCATGCGCAAAGACCCACCGTTTGACAGCGAGTTTTTCTACAGCACGCACCTGCTGGAGCAAGCCGAGCGGGAAGGCGCGCGCGTTTTCAACAAGCCAAGCGCGCTGCGCGACCACCCCGAAAAACTCGCCATCATGGAGTTTCAGCAATTCATCGGCCCGACGCTGGTCACGCGCGACGCCGAAGACATCAAACGCTTTCACGCCGAGCAGCAGGACATCATCTTGAAGCCGCTCGACGGCATGGGTGGCATGGGTATTTTTCGAGTCAAGGCCGACGGCATGAACCTCGGCAGCATCATCGAGACGCTGAACAAAGACGGCGCGCAAAGCGTCATGGTGCAAAAGTTTTTGCCAGAGATCGCCAAGGGTGACAAACGCGTGCTGGTGATTGGCGGCAAGCCCGTGCCCTTTGCGTTGGCGCGTATTCCGCAAGGCAACGAGGTGCGCGGCAACCTGGCCGCCGGTGGTCTGGGCGTGGCGCAAGCACTCTCAGCGCGCGACCGTGAAATAGCCGACGCTGTCGGCCCGGTGCTGGCTGCGCGTGGCCTGTTGCTGGCGGGCATCGATGTCATCGGCGATTGCATCACCGAGATCAACGTGACGAGTCCAACCTGCTTTCAGGAAATCTTTGACCAGACCGACTTTGATGTGGCGGCGATGTTCATCGACGCACTTGAAGCAGCGCTGGCCATCCCGGCCTGAACGCAGGTTAAGCGACCAAAGTCCCATCCACAAACACCTTCAATTCCCCGGCCGAAAATGGCAGCCAGGTTTCGTTGGTGGTGAGTGGCGCCGTCACCACCACCGCGACACGATCCGCCGGTTCGGTGTGTTTGGCAAAGTCGATGCTCAGGTCTTCGTCGCTCAGAGTGGCGTGCGCAAACGGGTGTCGGCGCTCAACATAAAACAGGTTCGTCGAGGCATGCGCCCAGAGCGCCAAGCCGTTGCTGAGCATGAAGTTGAAGGTGCCGTGGCGCGAGACTTCTTTGGCGAGTTCACCCAGCGTCAGCGTGAGTTCAGTCACGCTGGGCACACCCGCATGGGACTTGGCGAGCTCTTGCATGAGCCAGCAAAAAGCGCGCTCGCTATCGGTGTCGCCAACCGGTTTGAATCCGGCATGCAGGCGCGGATGAAAGTCTTTCAAGTCGCCGTTGTGTGCAAAGACCCAGTAGCGCCCCCACAGCTCACGCACGAAGGGGTGACAGTTCTCCAACGCAATACGGCCCTGCGTGGCCTTGCGAATATGGGCGATGACGTTGCGACTTTTGATCGGGTAGCGGCGAATCAATTCAGCCACCGGTGACACGGATGCCGGTTGGTGATCGACAAAGTGGCGCAGACCTTTATCGCCCTCTAGCGCGGCTTGACCGACCTTGTTCCGGCCTTCAAAAAATGCAATGCCCCAACCATCGGTGTGCAGGTCGGTGTGGCCGCCGCGCTGCGCAAAACCGGCGAAGCTGAAGGTCACATCGGTCGGGGTGTTGCAGTTCATTCCAAGCAGCTGGCACATGTCAAAAAAGTCCTAATGAGGGTCGGGGCGTATCCGCCAAGCCGCGAACATGGCTAACACGCAAAACGCGGCCAGCATCGAAAAGGTTTCATTGAAAGCCGCCAGCCGAGCCGGGCTGCTAGCGGTCTGTGTCAACGAGTCGCCATGCACCGCCAGTCGCCACTCGAGCACGATACCGCACAAGCTCACACCAATGGCACCGCCCAGCATGCGTAGAAAATTCACGGCGCTGGCGCCTTGTGACAGCAACACTTGCGGTAAGGGCCGCAGCGAGCCAAGGTTGAGTGACGGCAAGATAAAGCCCAAGCCGATGCGACCCAAGGTTGCCCAGAGCATCAGCCACCAGATCATGCTGTCCAGCTTGACGGTCGCCATCAGCGCGAACGAAGCAGCCAACAGCGCCAGGCCCAAGGTCACCAGCCGGTGGGTAGGATGCCGGTCGGCCAAGCGCCCCACCACGGCGATGGTGACGGCCAGCACAGCGCCGGCGGGCAGCAACACAAAGCCCACATACGATGCCGACAGGCCCAAGGCTAACTGCATGTAGACCGGCAAAAGATAGGTCGAACCAAACAAAGCCGTACCGTAAATAAAAGCGACCATGCTGCCCATGGCAAAGGGCCGTGAGGCAAACAAGGTCAAGTTCATCAACGGTTCACCACCGCGCTTCAACAACCTCCGCTGCCACGCCAAAAATACAACGACAACCATCGCTGCACAGGCCAACAGCAAGGCGGCGCGAAGCCCACCACTGCTGTGCAGCTCGACCATCCCAGTGAGCAGGCACAAGGTACCCACCGCCGCCAGCAAGAGGCCACGCCAATCGAGTGGGACCTCGCGGTTGGTGGCACCACCCCCCGGCGCAGAATCGGGCACGTAGCGCAGGGCCAGCCAAACAGACGTCAGACACAGCGGAACCACCATGAAAAAAATCGAGCGCCAACCAAACAGGTCGACCAAAATACCGCCAACACTCGGCCCGAGCGCAGGCGCCAGCACCACACCCATGCCAAAAATACCACTGGCGCGGCCTTGCTCACTAGGCGCAAAAGCACGCATGATGATGATCGCCGGAATCGGTTGCACCACGCCTGCCGCTAAGCCTTCAGCCACTCGCGCAGCCAGCACCCAATCAAAACTAGCGGCCAGACCGCCCGCAATGCCACCCGTCAACAACAGCAGCATGCAACCGAGGTAGGTGCGCTGATAACCGTAGCGAGCCAGTAGCCAGGGCGTCGTCAGCATGGAGACCGTCATGGCCGCCATGAAGCCCGATGAAACCCATTGCGCACGCTCTTGGCCAAGCGTGAACGTGCGTGTCATGTCTGGAATCGCCACGTTGACGATGGTCGATGACATGATCGACGCCATGGTGCCGACCATCACCGCCAGCAGCAGCAGCCAGCGATAACGCGGACCGTAATGTGCCTGCATGTCGGCCAGCCTGGAAGAATGCGTCATTTAAGTGTGGCCAGCCGCATCAGCTGCGCGGCTTTGAACAGAGGCATCCACCCTTCGAACATTTCAATGTGGTGAGTGGGCATGACTGTCCTTGAGAGTGGTTCGATATCAGACGAAAGATGAGAAAGTCACTCATGATAAAAGGCCAACGCCCCTTTTTCAGCGCCACTTAAAAATTCAGGCCCAGCAACTGGCGGCTCAACCTGTCAGACTTGAGCGCTCCAAGGCACACCCGGCAGGCTTGCCCTTTGGCATCTTTTATCGTCCTGCCCATTGAAAGTTTTCGCTTTGCTATCACCCCGATCCCCTGTTTCCTCACGCGCTTCTGGCTTCAGTGATTCGCATCTGCCAAGCTTGGCCGGCAGAGCCTATAGCTGCCAGTGCGGTCGGCCGGTTTTCTTCAGGAACAGCCAGTGCCTTGCCTGTGGCACACCCCTCGGCTACGACCCGCGGCTTGCTCAATTGTTGTCCCTGACGCCCGTCAGCGCTTCTGAAGACGCTTTGGATGACACCTCAAACCTTTGGCGGGCTTGGCCAATTTCTGATGCGCCCGAGACTGCGAAGGGTTTGGAGGTTGCCAGCTACCAGCGCTGCCTGAATCTGACAACACCCGCCGCCTGCAATTGGCTGGTGCCCAGAACTGACACGTTCGGCCGCACCACCGGCCTGTGCCGTGCCTGCCAACTGAATCACAAGATTCCCGACCTGAACGACCCGGAACACTCTGACAACGGCCGGCTGTGGGGCTTGGTCGAACTGGCCAAGCGACGCCTGGTGTCAGCGCTCATGGTGCTGGGCTTGCCGGTGGCGTCCAAGCTCACCGAAGACCCCGAGCACGGTTTGATGTTTGATTTCTTGCGCTCAGACAGCGAAGGCGGCCACGTCATGACCGGGCACGACACCGGCCTCATCACTATCAGTTTGGTCGAGGCTGATGACGCAACGCGTGAAGCCGCGCGTCAAGCCATGCACGAGCCCTACCGCACGCTACTCGGACACTTCCGTCATGAAGTCGGCCACTATTACTGGGACCGGCTGGTCTGGGGCACCGACTGGATGAACGGCTTTCACACTCTGTTTGGCGATGAAACCATCGACTACGCCGAAGCCTTGCAGCGCCACTATGACAACGGCCCTGCAGCGGATTGGCAACAGCATTACGTCAGCGCCTACGCCAGCACGCACCCGTGGGAAGACTGGGCCGAGTGCTGGGCCCATTACCTGCACATGCGCGACACGGTCGACACCGCATCAAGCTTTGGCTTGAGCGCCAAAAAAATGCAACTCGAGTTCACGCCCTTTACCCTTGACGCGCTGTACCAGCCGAAGCACCCCAAAGCCAAACGATTTTTAGCCTTCTTGAATGACTGGACACGCCTGACGACCCTCCTCAATGAGATGTCGCGTTCTATGGGTCAAACCGATTTTTATCCCTTTGTGCTGCCGCGCGAGGTGGTGGCCAAGTTGCACTTCATTCACCTGCTGGTGACTGCTGCGGGGGAGTCTTCACTGCGGGAAAAAAATGCCACGGCAGGCCGTGTCAAATCAATCACACCGGCGCCCGGAAAAGCCCTCTCGTAGGTTTTCAAATCCGCCGCGTAGCACCCGCAGGCAATGCGTTGCAGACCGACTTCATCGAGCAGCATGACATAGCCGCGGCTGTAGCTGATGAGGCCACGCCGTTGAAAGATGCTCGCCGCTTGCGTCACACTTTCCCGCCGCACACCGAGCATGAGAGAGAACACTTCGTGCGTTAGAAAGAGCTCATTGGAGGAAAGCCGGTCACGCGTCATCAACAAGGCGCGCGCGAGCCGTTGCTCGACCGAGTGGCGGTTGATACAGACCGTCTGCTGCGCCAGTTGGCTCAGGCGTGCATCGGCATAGCGATTGATCACCTCGCGCAAACAACGGCTTTGCTGGAGGTGCTGTTGCAGCGTTGATCGTGTCATGCGAAAGGCCCGCCCAGCAGCCTGAACGCGGCCATGAAAAGTCGAGTACTCAGCGTCAAAAATCGCCGAGGTGTGAAACATGCCTTCAGGGCCGACCTGCGCAACAGCCATGTCGGCGGCAGCCGGCACCGGCAAGATGATCGAGACAAAGCCTTCTACGGGAAACCACACGTGCTTAGATATCTCGCCCGCAACACACACCAACGCATGCAACTCAAGCTCGACCAGCTCGCTGTTCGCCAAAAACGACCCGCGTTCCTGTGACGGCAAAGTTGCAATCAATTGATTCGCCAGTGACAAATTTTTATGCACCACAACAACCCTCCATCTGACGCGGTCTGAACCGCTGAAAAAAGCCATCAGAGTGATTGCAACTGGAATCAACTTCGGGCGATGCACAACCGTTCGTAACCTTTTGTAGCTTGTATGTCGGAATATGTCGGCGCATTAATGATTGCTCACACTTTTTTCATGGCTAACCGTGAACAATGCCGGGCTGCTGGCTGACAGGGTCACTCAGCAGGCTCCATGAAAGAGGGGGCATGGATTGCCGCGCGGCGCTCGGCATACACATCGACGCTCACCACCCATCAGCACCCAGCCAAAGTTGTGTGTGCCAACGCACGTAAGAAGACATGAGCAACATGTTGCCGCACATTAAAGTCTTTGAGCGCTACGCTAGCCTCGCTGTGTCAACGCTGCGCTCGTGCCGTCCTTGCTAAATGCTATGAACTCAACCCGTGTTTGTCTGCCCCCATTGCGTGCACTGTTCGCGCTGTTGATAGCCGCCAGCCTGTGCGCTGTGGCGATGGCACAAGTCATCAAAAATTCTCAGGTCGCACCACGCCCCGGTGAGCCGGTCACGCTGAATTTCGTTAACGCGGAGATCGATGCCGTGGCCCGTACCATGGCCACCATCACCGGCCGCAACGTGGTGGTCGATCCACGCGTCAAAGGTACGTTGACGCTCATCACTGAAAACCCGGTGGCTCCGCTGATGGCCTTTGGGCAGTTTGCCGCGCAGCTACGGGTACAAGGTTTTGCAGTGATTGAGGCTGCCGGGCTTTACAAGGTCGTGCCTGAGGCCGACGCCAAAATGCAAGCCGGCTTGGTCTCAGCCGGTCCACTACCGGGGAGCGGCAATCAGATCGTCACGCAGATATTCAAGCTCACACATGAGGCCGCAAACAACCTGTTGCCCGTGCTAAGACCCCTGATCACGCCCAACAACACCATCAGTGTGAACCCCGGCAACAACTCGCTGGTGATCACGGACTATGCCGACAATCTGCAGCGCCTGGCCCGCATCATTGCCGCGCTGGACATCGCTAACGCAAGCGAACTTGACATCATTTCGCTGAAAAACTCCTTGGCAACCGACCTCGTCCCTCTGCTGATCAAGCTGCTGGAGCCAAGTGGTGTGACGCCTGGTGACAGCTCTTACCGCACCACTCTGCTGGCAGAGCCACGCGGCAACTCCCTGATCTTGCGCGCCGCCAATCCAACCCGTGTGGCACTGGTACGTTCGCTCGTTGAAAAACTCGACCGTCCGCCAGAACAGGGCGAAAACCCCAGCGGCAACATTCATGTCGTGTATTTGAAAAATGCAGATGCGACCCAGTTGGCGTTGACACTGCGGGCCGCCATCGCCAGTGATTCCGGTACCGCCATAAGCACCGCCAGCACCGCCTCGACGACCGCCGCGCGTCTTCCGGCTGCGACCGATGGCCGCGTCACGACGGGCACCGCCACATCACCCGTGCGGCAACCCAGCACCGGTGGACAAATTCAAGCCGATCCGGCCACCAACTCACTCATCATCACCGCACCAGACCCGCAGTACCGTCAATTGCGGGCCGTGATTGAACAGTTGGATTCCCGGCGCGCCCAGGTCTATGTTGAAAGCCTGATCGCCGAAGTGAACACCGACAAGGCCGCTGAATTCGGCATTCAGTGGCAGGGTCCGCTAGGCCAAGCCGGCAACAACGTGATCGGCTTTTTAGGGACTAACTTTGGGGCTGCTGGAAAAAACATACTGGCCTTGTCGACGCAGGGCATCAGTGGTGTCACGACCGGCGGCGTCACGCCGGGTACCGGTCTGAACATCGGCGCGGTCCAGCGCAGCAACGGGGTTTATGCCCTCGGGTTTCTGGCCCGTGCGCTGGAGCAAACCGGCTCAGGTAATATTTTGTCTACGCCGAACCTGCTGACACTCGACAACGAAGAAGCCAAAATCGTCATTGGCCAAAACGTCCCCTTCATCACAGGTCTGTACACCAACACGGGCACCACTAGCGGCACCGTGAACCCGTTTCAGACCATTGAACGCAAAGACGTTGGGCTGACTTTGCGTGTGCGGCCGCAGATCAGTGAGAACGGCACCGTCAAATTGCTCATCTCGCAAGAAGTCAGCAGTGTGCAGCCGTCCTCCATCAATTCGACCACGGGCCTCATCACCAACAAGCGCTCGTTCGACTCGACCGTGCTGGTCGAAGACGGCGGCATTGTGGTGCTGGGCGGCCTGCTGCAAGATGAATACGCTGACAACGAAGAAAAAGTACCCCTGCTGGGCAGCCTGCCCCTCGTTGGGAATCTGTTCAAGAGCCAAACACGCAGTCGCAAAAAAACCAACCTGATGGTCTTTATCCGGCCTGTGGTGGTGCGAGATGCGACCAACACCGACAGCTTGTCGATGGATCGGTACGACCTGATGCGCGGTCAGCAAAAATTGGCGCAACCCACCCGCAGCCTCTTGTTGCCCATCAACGAAGGGCCGGTGATGCCCGACTACCCGGCACCAACAGTACCCGTCGCGGAGACGCGTTGACCATGTCGACACGCTATCCGCTGCCTTATGCTTTCGCGCGAACCAGTCAACTGCTGCTTGAAACTGAAGACGATTCACTCACGCTCTGGTGCACGAACAAGCCTTCGCTCAGCGCGTACAGCGAAGTCATGCGCAAGTACGCAGTGGATACAGTCAAACAGGCGGAGTCCACCGGGTTGGCGCAACGCATCAGCGCAGCCTATGCACAAGAAGGATCGAGCGCCGCCGCCGTCGTCAGCGAAGTCGAAAGCGATGTCGATGTCTCGAAGATGCTGCAAGAGTTGCCGGCAGTTGAAGACCTGTTGGCCACCAGCGACGACGCGCCCATCATCCGGCTGCTGAACGCACTGCTGACACAAGCCGCGCGTGAGGGTGCCAGCGACATTCACATTGAACCTTACGAGCAACACTCGGCGGTTCGTTTTCGGGTCGACGGTACTCTGCGTGAAGTCGTCAGACCGAATCGCGCCTTGCACGCAGCGCTGATCTCACGGCTGAAGATCATGGCCGACCTCGACATCGCCGAAAAGCGTTTGCCGCAAGACGGCCGAATTTCGCTGCGCATCGGCACCCGCGCGATTGATGTGCGGGTCAGTACGCTGCCGAATGCCCATGGTGAACGCGCCGTTCTTCGGCTGCTCGACAAGAGCGGTGCCAAGCTCAACCTCGCCGCCGTGGGCATGGAGGGCAACACGCTGGAACGCTTCACTCGATTGCTGAAGCAACCGCACGGTATTGTGCTGGTCACCGGCCCGACAGGCTCAGGCAAGACCACCACTTTGTACGCCGCACTGAGTTTGTTTGACGCCAATATCAACAACATCATGACGGTGGAAGACCCCATCGAATATGAAATCCCCGGCATTGGACAAACCCAGGTCAATGCGCGCATAGAGCTGAGCTTTGCCCGAGCGCTACGGGCCATCTTGCGACAGGATCCGGATGTCATCATGATCGGTGAAATCCGCGATTTCGAGACTGCCCAGATTGCCATTCAAGCCTCACTCACAGGACACTTGGTGCTGGCCACCCTGCACACCAACGACGCCAGCAGCGCCGTCACGCGGCTGATCGACATGGGCGTTGACGCCTATTTATTAAGCTCTTCCCTGCTCGGCGTTTTAGCGCAGCGTCTGGTGCGAAAACTCTGCAGCGCGTGCAAAGGAAAAGGTTGTCCGACTTGCGCTAAAACGGGCTACACCGGACGCACGGGTGTGTTTGAACTATTAGTGGCAGATGATCTCATTCGCGCGATGATTCACCGCGGGGATTCAGAGGCCAACATCCGCGAACAAGCGCTGAAAATCGGCATGACGCTCATGCGCGATGACGCGCAACGCTTGATTGAAACGGGTGTGACATCGGCAGCAGAAGTGGCCCGCGTTACGCGTGATTAAGGCGATGAAGGATTTCTCATGACCGCTTATGCCTACGAAGCACTCAACACCCAAGGACGGCTGTGCAAAGGTGTTGTCGATGCCGACACCGTTCGCTCGGCACGCAGCGTGCTGCGCAGGCAAACACTGATTCCTTTGCGCGTTGAGACGGTTGTCCGTGGCGGTGGCTCGGGATTACGACGTGCCATCTTCGTCGCTCGGGCCTTCAACGCCAGCGAGCTGGCGATCTGGACGCGCCAACTCGCCGGATTGCTCAATGCAGGGCTATCCATTGAGCGCGCCCTGTCGGCCCTCGCTGATGAAGCCGAAGAAGAACGCCAACGCGACTTGGTAGCGGCGCTGCGGGCGGATGTCAATGCGGGCTCCTCGTTCGCCGCTGCACTGTCACATCACAGTCGCGACTTCCCGGCGATCTACGTCAGCGTAGTCGGTGCGGGCGAGGCCAGTGGCCAACTCGGGCTGGTGATGCAGCGCCTGGCCGACGACCAGGAAGAAGCCCGAAACTTGCGCGCCAAACTGCTGGGGGCAGCGCTTTACCCGGCCATCGTGACGCTGGTGGCGTTGGTCATTGTGATCTTCCTGGTGAGCTATGTTGTACCCCAGGTGGCATCGGTTTTCATCGGCAGCAAACGCGCCTTGCCATTTCTCACCGTGGCGTTGCTGGGACTGAGTGACTTTGTGCGCACCTGGGGCTTAGCGCTGTTAGGTGCGTTCACCGCAGCGCTGTTGGGCGCGCTTTTAGCGTTGCGCCGGCGCGAGCTACAAGAGCGCTTTGACGCCGGTTGGCTGCGGCTGCCGGTGATCGGACGGCTGGCACGTCACTACAACGCCGCGCGTTTTTCCGGTACCTTGGCCATGTTGGCGGGGGCCGGCGTGCCGATTCTCAAGGCCTTGCAAGCGGCTGCAGAAACGCTGTCAAACCAGGCTATGCGGGCAGATGCGCTGGATGCGCTAACGCAGGTCCGTGAAGGCGCATCCCTCGGTCTGGCGATCGCACAAAAAAAACGTTTCCCGGGTTTGCTGGGTATGTTTGCGCGGCTGGGCGAACAGACCGGCGAATTACCGCTGATGCTACAGCGAGCTGCGACTCAGCTCTCTACCGATGTTCAACGTCGGGCGATGAATCTGGCGACGATACTGGAGCCGCTGTTGATCGTCGTGATGGGCGCCGCCGTGATGCTGATTGTGCTGGCCGTGCTACTGCCGATCATCCAACTCAATCAACTGGTTCGCTGACCGCGCGTTTGAATTCGGCTTAGCGTCTAACGCCTCAACGGGGTGGCAGCGTCATCACCAGCGTGCCGCTCCAGAACGCCTCATCGTCCTGTGTTTCGCGTACCCATCGAGCCTCCGTGGGCACGGCATTTGCTTCGGTGCGAGCCCGTGCCAGCCACTCAGCCATTGCTTTGGCTGGGGTCGACCGCAAGACCAGATTGACACGTTGATCGCCCATGCTGATCACTGTGTTGCCACCCAGCAGACTGACCGATGATTGCAATTTACCGATGGCCACGGTTTGATCAAGCTGTGGCCGCGCTTGCAAATCTTGTGCGCGCACTTGCAGCAGTCGCAAGGTCTGCAGCTGTGCATCAGCCTGCTGCTGCTCCTGCGGGTTGGTACGCAAACTGTGCACAGCCGGCAACACGCCCACGCCGATGAGCAATGCCAACAACAACACGCCAGCCCCCACCGGCAGCCAACGCCGCTCGCGCGGGCCGAGCGCCGAGAAACGTTCGGAAAGGTTGGTCATCAGGGCTTCCCGACAATTGCAGCCACAGGCTGCATCAACCAATGAACGCCATCACGGGTGATGCTGAAGCCACGGCCGCTCAGTCCTGCGCTAAGTACCCGGACCTCATCCGCAGTCAAC